>NZ_JBANBK010000069.1:0-46751 GCF_053572325.1 Bradyrhizobium sp. UFLA05-112
TCGAACAAGGAGATGATCTGAAATGATCTAACAACCACTCATCCTTGACCAAGCCCATACAAGTATTCCAGAGACAGTTCTGCCTGAATCGAGAGGCCGCGGCGTACTGGATGCCCCGCTTTCGCGGAGCATGACAGCGGAGATTGATGCGCGATGGACGCTCCCAAGCGCTCGTCATTGCGAGCGCAGCGAAGCAACCCAGAATCCCTCTGCGGAAAGACTCAGGATTGCTTCGCTGTGCTCGCAATGACGGTGGAGTGTGAAGCGAGAGCGTCGCGCCTCACTCACTCCGTCATCACATCAAGCATACCTTCCGTGACAGTGCTTGAACTTCTTCCCACTGCCGCAGGGGCAATCTTCGTTGCGGCCGACCTTGCCCCAGCTTGCCGGGTTCTTCGGATCGCGCTGCACGGCGTTGGCCTGCGGGGCCAGCGTCACGTTGGCGAAGGCCATCTCGTCCTCGCCGGTATCAGGATTGAGCTTGTGCGCTTCCATTGTGGGCAGGATAGGCGCTTCCTGCTCCGGCGGAATGATCTCGACGCGCATGAGCTGCGCGGTGACGGCCTCGCGCAGATGCGCACTCATCTCCTGGAAGAGATTGAAGGCCTCGGTCTTGTACTCCTGCAACGGATCGCGCTGGCCGTAACCGCGCAGGCCAATGACCTGGCGCAGATGGTCGAGCATAATCAGGTGCTCGCGCCAGAGATGATCGAGCGTCTGCAGCAGAATCGTCTTCTCGACGTAACGCATCACGTCGGGACCCCACTGCGCGACCTTGGCCGCCATGTGCTCGTCGGCACGGGTCTCGATGCGGGTGAGCAATTCCTCGTCGGCGATGCCCTCTTCCTTGGCCCAGTCGTCGACCGGCAAATCGAGATCGAGCACGCGCTTCAACTCTTCCTTGAGACCCGCGACGTCCCACTGCTCGGCATAGGCATGCTCGGGCACGTGCTTGGCGACGAGGTCCTCGATGAAGGCGTGGCGCATGTCGGCGATGGTCTCGGCGACGTTCTCGTCCTTCATCAGGTCGACGCGCTGGTCGAAGATCACCTTGCGCTGGTCGTTCTGGACGTTGTCGAACTTGAGGAGGTTCTTGCGGATGTCGAAGTTGCGCGCCTCGACCTTCTGCTGTGCCTTCTCGAGCGCCTTGTTGATCCAGGGATGGATGATGGCCTCGCCCTCTTTCAGACCGAGCCGCTGCAGCATGCTGTCGAGGCGATCCGAGCCGAAGATGCGCATCAGATCGTCTTCCAGCGACAGGAAGAATTTTGAGCGACCGGGGTCACCCTGACGGCCGGAACGACCGCGGAGCTGGTTGTCGATGCGGCGGGACTCGTGACGCTCGGAGCCGATGATGTAGAGGCCGCCGGGCTTGTTCACGGTCTTGGCGGGCTTTGAACCCTTGGCCGGCTCGATCTCGACGGTCTCCTCGGCCTTCAGCACGATGTCGCGGAAATGTTCGATGTCGGCCTTGATCTGCTCGATTTTTTTCGCCTTCTCGGCCTCGTCCTCGATCCCTGCGGTCTCCTGCTGGATGCGCATGTCCAGGGAGCCGCCGAGCTTGATGTCGGTACCGCGTCCCGCCATGTTGGTCGCGATCGTGATCGCGCCGGGCACGCCGGCTTCCGCAACGATATAGGCTTCCTGCTCGTGGAAGCGCGCGTTCAAGACCGCGAACAGTTTTGCGGGCTTGCCGGCGCGGGCGGCGGCGTAGAGCTTCTCCAGCGCGCTTTCCTTGCCGAAATCGATCTGCTTGTAGCCGTTCTGCTTCAAGAATTCGGCGAGCACTTCCGACTTCTCGATCGATGCCGTGCCGACCAGCACGGGCTGGAGGCGCGCATTGGCGCGCTCGATCTCGGCGAGGATGGCGACGTATTTTTCCTTCTGCGTGCGGTAGACCTCGTCGTCCTCATCCAGACGCGCGACCGGCAGGTTGGTCGGGATCTCCACGACCTCGAGCTTGTAGATGTCGAACAATTCGTCGGCTTCGGTTGCCGCCGTGCCGGTCATGCCCGCCAGCTTCTCGTACATGCGGAAGTAGTTCTGGAAGGTGATCGAGGCGAGCGTCTGGTTCTCGGGCTGAACCGCGACGTGCTCCTTGGCTTCGAGCGCCTGGTGCAGGCCTTCCGAATAGCGCCGGCCCGGCATCATGCGTCCGGTGAATTCGTCGATGATCACGACTTCGCCGTCGCGAACGATGTAGTCCTTGTCGCGGGTGAACAGCGTATGGGCGCGCAGCGCCTGGTTGACGTGGTGCACGACCGAGACGTTCTCGACGTCGTAGAGCGACTCGCCCTTGAGCTGGCCGGCGTCGCGCAGCAGTGTCTCCAGCTTCTCCATGCCGCCTTCGGTCAAGGTCACCGTGCGCTGCTTCTCGTCGACCTCGTAGTCCGTGACCTTCTCCAGCTTCGGCATGAAGGTGTCGATGGTGTTGTAGAAGTCCGAACGGTCGTCGAGCGGGCCGGAGATGATCAGCGGGGTGCGGGCTTCATCGATGAGAATGGAGTCCACTTCGTCGACGATCGCGTAGTAGTGCGGCCGCTGGACCATGTCCTCGAGCCGGTACTTCATGTTGTCGCGCAGGTAGTCGAAACCGTATTCGTTGTTGGTGCCGTAGGTGATGTCGCAGGCATAGGCCGCCTTGCGCTCGGCATCGTCGAGCCCGTGCACGATCACGCCGGTGGTCATGCCGAGGAAGCCGTAGATCTGGCCCATCCAGCCGGAGTCGCGGCGGGCGAGGTAGTCGTTGACGGTGACGACGTGGACGCCCTTGCCGGCGAGCGCGTTGAGATAGACCGCAAGCGTTGCGACCAGCGTCTTGCCTTCGCCGGTCTTCATCTCGGCGATGTCGCCCTCATGCAGCACCATGCCGCCGATGAGCTGGACGTCGAAATGGCGCTGGCCGAGCGTGCGCTTGGCCGCCTCGCGCACCGTGGCGAAGGCAGGCACCAGCAGGTCGTCCAGCGTCTTGCCCGATGCGAGCAGCTGCTTGAATTCGGCGGTGCGGGCCTTGAGGGCTTCGTCGGAGAGTTTTGAAAGTTCCGGCTCGAGCGCGTTGATCGCGTTGACTCGGGATTGGTATCCCTTCACCCGCCGGTCGTTGGCGGAGCCGAAAAACTTGCGGGCGAGCGCGCCGATCATACCGAATTCCTTGCCAAATTCCTGTGTTCGCGATTACCGCGTTGCAGCCAAGAGGTTGTCACCAACTTGCCTATCAACTCACCGTGACGCCTCGCGGCCAAGGCCCCGTTGCGGGGTCATC
Source organism: Bradyrhizobium sp. UFLA05-112 (assembly GCF_053572325.1). Classification (NCBI taxonomy): domain Bacteria; kingdom Pseudomonadati; phylum Pseudomonadota; class Alphaproteobacteria; order Hyphomicrobiales; family Nitrobacteraceae; genus Bradyrhizobium; species Bradyrhizobium sp. UFLA05-112. The sequence goes on from NZ_JBANBK010000069.1 coordinate 3,263, forward strand.
CGCCATATGGGTGGGAATTGAGCAAATCTGGGTTCAACGGCCAAAAACGCAGCAAAATAAACGCTATCGCCATGGACGCGACCGGCCACAGATATGGCCCACCCTGAGCCTTGTCAACGGCGGCCGGCTTTCCGCTAATTCATCATTTTGACAGGTTTTTCGCGTTGCCAAGGCATCCCGATTGGGCGAGTGTCCGCCCCGCCCAAATACCCCCTTCAGGATAAGGATTTTCCATGACCACCTCGTTCCCGGTAACGAAAACCGGCCTGCGCTTCGGCCTTGCCACCGCCCTTGCGGGCTGCCTCGCACTGGCGCTGATCGCAGGTCCCGGCCGGGCCGCCGACGACCCGGTCCTGGCCAAGGTCAATGGCGCGGAGATCAAGAAGAGCGACGTTGCGCTCGCCGAGGAGGAACTGGGGCCCTCGCTGGCACAGATGGACCCGGCGACCAAGGACGAGAACGTGCTGGCCTTCCTGATCGACATGAAGATCGTCGCCAAGGCCGCCGAGGACAAGAAGATCGCCGATAACGAGGAGTTCAAGAAGCGCCTGGGTTTCGCCCGCAACCGGCTTCTGATGGACAGCCTGCTCGCCCAGGAAGGCAAGACCGCGACCACCCCCGATGCCATGAAGAAGGTCTATGAGGAAGCCTCCAAGCAGATCACCGGCGAGCAGGAGGTGCACGCCCGCCACATCCTGGTCGAGACCGAGGACGAGGCCAAGGCGGTGAAGGCCGAGCTCGACAAGGGCGCCGATTTCGCCGAGCTCGCCAAGAAGAAGTCCAAGGATCCGGGCTCCGCCGACGGCGGCGACCTCGGCTTCTTCACCAAGGAGCAGATGGTGCCGGAATTCTCGGCGGTCGCCTTCGCGCTGGAGCCGGGCAAGATCTCCGACCCCGTGAAGTCGCAGTTCGGCTGGCACATCATCAAGGTCGAGGAAAAGCGCAGCCGCAAGGCGCCGGATTTCGACCAGGTCAAAGCCCAGATCGAGAACTACGTCACCCGCAAGGCCCAGGCCGACTATGTCGCGAAGCTGCGCGCTGAAGCCAAGGTCGAGCGGCTGGACCAGCCTGCTGCGGACGCGGCAAAGCCGGCTGACAAGCCGGCCGACGCGGCGAAGCCCTCCGACAGCAAGATGGCGCCGCCAGCGAAGAAGTAAGAATTCGCTGTCACTTCGCTGACGCCTAGAGTATTTAAGTATCGTGATGCCCGGCCTCGTGCCGGGCATCTGCGTATCTGAACCCATCAAGGCCCAAGCGATGTCCTCCACTGTCTCTCCACTTGCCCCCAAGCACGTTCCCGACATGCCCGTCATTGCGGGCGTCCGTCTCGCGACGGCGGAAGCCGGCATCCGCTACAAGAACCGCACCGACGTGCTGCTCGCGCTTCTGGACAAGGGCACCGCGGTCGCCGGCGTCTTCACCAAGTCGAAATGCCCGTCCGCGCCGGTGGAATGGTGCCGCGCGAAACTGAAGGGCGGCAAGGCGCGCGCGCTGGTGGTCAATTCCGGCAACGCCAATGCCTTCACCGGCAAGACCGGCCGGGCATCCACCGCGCTGACCGCGAAGATCGCGGCCAAGGCCGTCGGCTGCAGCGAAAGCGAGATTTTCCTCGCTTCGACCGGCGTGATCGGCGAGCCGCTGGATGCGACCAAGTTCGATGGCGTGCTGGGACGTCTCGCCGCGACCGCCGAAGCCGGCGACTATCTCGCGGCCGCGAACGCGATCATGACCACCGACACCTTCCCGAAGGTCGCAACCAGGACCGTGAAGCTCGGCAAGGCCAAGGTCACCATCAACGGCATGGCCAAGGGCGCCGGCATGATCGCGCCCGACATGGCGACCATGCTGTCGTTCATCTTCACGGATGCGCCGATCGCGCCGGCCGCGCTGCAAGCGCTGCTCAAGAGCGGCGTCGAGGACACCTTTAATGCGGTGACGATCGACGGCGACACCTCGACCTCTGACACTCTGCTCGCCTTTGCCACCGGCGCTGCCGCCGAGCACGGCGCGCCAAAAATCAGCCGCGCCAGCGACCCGCGCCTGAAGGCCTTCGTCAAGGCGTTCAACGAGGTGTTGGCCAATCTCGCCGAGCAGGTGGCGCGCGACGGTGAAGGCGCACGCAAGCTGGTCGAGATCACCGTGGAAGGCGCCAAGACCAAGGCGTCGGCGCGCAAGATCGCGATGTCGATTGCAAACTCGCCGCTGGTGAAGACCGCGATCGCAGGTGAAGACGCCAATTGGGGCCGCGTGGTGATGGCTGTGGGCAAGGCCGGCGAGCCCGCCGATCGCGACAAGCTGTCGATCTCCTTCAACGGCATCCGCGTCGCCAAGAGCGGCGCGCGCGATCCGTCCTATGACGAGGCACAGGTGTCGGAGGCGATGAAGGCGCCGGAGATCGCGATCAAGGTCTCGCTCGGCCTCGGCAAGGGCCGCGACCGCGTGATGACCTGCGACCTCACCAAGGAATATGTCGCGATCAACGGCGACTATCGATCGTAAGTTCAGGCATGGCCGAACTCAAGCTGACATTGGTAGTGGCCTGCGCGCTCGTTGACGCCGACAAGCGCGTCCTGATCGCGCAGCGCCCCGAGGGCAAGGCGCTTGCCGGCCTCTGGGAGTTTCCCGGCGGCAAGCTCGAGCCCGGCGAACGGCCGGAGCAGAGCCTCATCCGCGAGCTTCACGAGGAGCTCGGCATCACCGTCAGCGAGCCGTGCCTGGCGCCTCTCACCTTCGCAAGCTACGCCTACGAGGCGTTCCATTTGTTGATGCCGCTCTACATCTGCCGCCGCTGGGAGGGGATGGTGACGGCACGTGAAGGCCAGACCCTGGCCTGGGTCCGTGCCAACAAGCTGCGCGACTATCCGATGCCGCCAGCGGACATCCCGCTGATCCCGCATTTGATCGATCTGCTGATGTGAATTGGGACCTCATCCTGAGGAGCGGCGGTTGCGCCGCGTCTCGAAGGATGGGCCGCATGGCGAGAGCGGGGCCTGCATGGTTCGAGACGGCGCTTGCGCGCCTCCTCACCATGAGGACCATGAGGGTCACGTCTTCCCTGCCTTCTTCACCGCCTCGGCAAGGCTGGTCTTGGCCGATCCGGGCTTGAGCGGCTGCTGTTGGCTGGCATGCGGCGCCCAGCCGGAGAGCCAGATGATCTCGAATGTCGTGCGGATGCGGCCGTCGGGATCGGCAAAGCGCTCGGCATAGATTTGCGCCATCCGCAGCATGGTCGCACGCCGCGTCAGCGTGCGCCGCCGCTCGACCAGCACGTTGGCTGCGCCCATGCGCCTGAGATCCTGCATCAGCGCGAAGGCATTCGCATAGCGCACGACGATGCGATCGACGTCGGTGACCGGCAGCGCAAAACCCGCCCGCTGCAACAGCGCGCCGATGTCGCGCAGATCGGCGAACGGCGCAACGCGCGGCGACACGCCGCCCTCGCATTCGGCTTCGGCCGCGGCAAAGGCCTGGCGCAACTCGGTCAGTGAATCGCCGCCGATCATCGCGGCGAGCAGGAGACCGTCGGGCTTCAACGCACGCCGGATTTGCGCGAGCACGCCCGGCAAATCGTTGACAAATTGCAGCGCCAGCGCGGACGCCACCAGATCGAGGCTTTCCATCGCCAGCGGCAGCTTCTCCTCGCCCGTAGCATCGAGCTCGATCCGCTGTACATTGCCGAAGCGCGCGCGCAACGCCGACAGGCCCTCACCGGGGGTCCACAGATCGGCAACGGCGCCAAATTCGCGCATCACCGCAGCCAGCCGGTCGGCCATGTCCTCGTCGACACGGTCGAGCAGGAAGCTGGCAAGCCCCTGCACGCTCGCACGTCGCTGCCGCGCATGCAGCAGCGCGCGGTCGAACAGGGCGGGCGGGATTTGCGGGTTTTGCGCCATGCCGCTGGTTACGCCGATCGCGACGGTTCTGGCAATCTCCTCTCTCGTGTCCCGGACGCGGTGCGGCACGCAGTGACGCTCCGTAGAGCCGGGACCCACGTTTACGTGGACGATTCCTGGGCCCCGGCTCAGCAGCGCACCGCTACGCGCTGCGCCGCGTCCGGGGCACGAGACATAAAACCGCGGCTTGAGCCCTCGCAAACGTAGCGCTAGCCTTCATTCATGGAAGCCGAAACCGCCCCGTCCCGTTCCATCTCCGCCCATTGGCGTGGGGCGCTTTCGGCCGGCCATCGCCTATTGTCGCGCGCGGCAAGGCTCGCGCTCGACATTGCGCTGCCGACGCTGTGCGTGTCCTGCCGCGAGCCGGTCGATGGCGAGGGCGTCTGTGCGGCCTGCTGGGCGAAACTCTCGTTCATCGCCCCACCCTACTGCCCGCGGCTCGGAATCCCCTTCGTCTACGATCCCGGCCCTGAGATGCTGTCGATGGAGGCGATTGCGAGCCCGCCCGCCTATCATCGGGCGCGCGCCGCGGTACGCTATGATGATGTCGCGCGCACGCTCGTGCATTCGCTGAAGTATCAGGACCGTACCGATCTTGCGCCGGCCATGGGCCGCTGGATGGCGCGCGCGGGGCGCGAGCTGCTTGGCGAGGCCGACATGCTGGTCCCGGTGCCCCTGCATTGGCGGCGGGCTTGGCGCCGCCGCTACAACCAGGCGGGCGCGCTGGCCCGCGTGATCGAGCGCCAGACCGGGGTCAAGGTAAAAGGCGACGTCCTGCGCCGGGTCCGCGCCACCGAGCAGCAGATCGGCCTGTCGCGCGCCCAGCGCGCCACCAATGTGCAGGGCGCATTCCAGGTATCTGCCGACCACCAGGCCGAGGTGCAGGGCCGCCGCATCATCCTGATCGATGACGTCCTCACCTCGGGTGCGACACTGGATGCCTGCGCGCGGGCCTTGCTGCGCGCCAAAGCGGCGCAGGTCGACGCACTGGTCTTTGCCCGGGTTGTGGAGACCGGGTCACGTCCCATATAATTCAATCAATTCATGAATTGAGAGCGCCAGGCGAGATGAGCACTGCTGTCGAGATCTATACGAGGCCGGGCTGCGGCTATTGTTCCGCGGCCAGATCGCTGTTGACCCGCAAGAAAGCCGCCTTCACCGAGTTCGACATCGCCAAGAATCCGTCATGGCGCCAGGAGATGTATGCCCGCGCCGGCGAGGGCTCGACGTTCCCGCAGATCTGGATCGGCGAGAAGCATGTCGGCGGTTGCGACGAGCTCTATTCGCTCGATCGCGAAGGCAAGCTCGATGCACTGCTCGAAAGCGTCAAGGCGGTCTCATGAACCAGAATCAAGCTCAAGCGCAGGATCGTACCTTCACTGCCGCCATGGTGCAGATGCGCACCGGCCTTCTGCCTGAACCGAGCTTCGAGCAGGCGAGCAAGCTGATTCGAAAAGCGGCCGCAAACGGCGCGAATTACGTGCAGACGCCCGAAGTCAGCAACATGATGCAGCTGAACCGCAAGGCGCTGTTCGAGCACCTCGCCAGCGAAGAGGACGACAAATCGCTGAAGGCCTATCGCGCGCTCGCCGCCGAATTGAAGATCTTCTTGCATGTCGGCTCGCTGGCGCTCCGCTACTCGCCGGAGAAGGCGGTCAACCGCTCCTTCCTGATCGGACCCGACGGCAATCTGCTGGCGAGCTACGACAAGATCCACATGTTCGACATCGAGCTGCCGGATGGCGAGAGCTATCGCGAATCCGCCAACTACCAGCCGGGCGAGACGGCTGTGATCTCCGACCTGCCCTGGGGCCGCGTCGGGCTCACGATCTGCTACGACGTGCGCTTCCCCGCGCTCTATCGCGCGCTGGCGGAGGCCGGCGCTTCGTTCATCACCGTGCCCTCCGCCTTCACCCGCAAGACCGGCGAAGCGCATTGGCACGTGCTACTGCGCTCGCGCGCAATCGAGACCGGGTGCTTCGTGTTTGCTGCCGCGCAAGCCGGAACGCACGAGAACAAGCGCGAAACCTATGGTCACTCGCTGATCATCGATCCCTGGGGCGAGATCCTTGCCGAGGGCGATGTCGAGCCCGGCATCATCATGGCCAAGATCGACCCGGCCAAGGTCGAGACCGCGCGCAGGGCGATTCCCTCACTGCAACATGGCCGCCGCTTCGGCGTCGCCGATCCGAAGGCTGGCCCTGATCATCTGCATCTGGTGCGGGGATCGGCATGATCCGCTATGCACTCCGCTGCGAGCGGGACCACGAGTTCGAAAGCTGGTTCCAGAGCTCGTCGGCTTACGACCAGCAGGTCAAGCGCAAGCTCGTGACCTGCCCGATCTGCGGCTCGGCCAAGGTCGACAAGGCGATCATGGCGCCGCGCATCGTCGGCAAGAAGGGCCGCGAGCGCGCTCCCGAGCCAACCCCGGCACCCACGCCAACGACCGAGGTCACACAGCAGCAGCCGGCCTCGCTGATGCTGGCCCAGGAGCGCGAACTGCGCACCAAGCTGAAGGAATTGCGCGACCACATCGTGAAGCATGCCGACAATGTCGGCGAACGCTTCCCGAACGAAGCCCGCGCCATGCATTACGGCGACAAGGAGCACCGCCCGATCTACGGCGAAGCCTCGCCCGATGAAGCCAAGGCGCTGATCGACGAAGGCATCGAGGTGTCGCCGCTGCCGGTGCTGCCGGAAGACCGGAACTGACGCGAGCGCTCATGAGCCGCGAAACGATACTCTCGTCGCTCATCCATTTCGATGCGTCCATCCCGGACCTGAAGTCCGGACTCGGTTCGTTGACGTGGGATAGTGATCCGGTGGTCACGCTGGCGCGACGCGATATCGTCGCAGTCCTTGAGCGGTTTTCAACCGGAGAGATCGATGCCCTCGCCGTCGAGGATTGGGCCAATCTCGTCGAATGCCGCGAGGATATCGGGTTCGAATCGGGATATGAGGACGTGATCCATGCGGCGATCCACGATCTGGCGAACCCGGTGTTGAGCGGTGAGTTGCGCGTTCTGGCACCCGGCATCCTTGCCGGGCTTCGCTAACTCTTCCTACGCCCCCACCAGCACCGCAACGCCGATCACGATCAGCACGATGCCGAAAATCTCGCGCGGCGAGACCGGCTGCTTGAACGAGTAGTAGGCGACGCCCTGCGCGAACAGCACCTCGATCAGCGCGAGCGTGCGGACATTGGCGGCGGCGGTCAGCGCGAAGGACAGGAACCAGAATTGCGAGGCGAAGGCGCCCATGAAGCCGGCGAGCAGCGACGGCTTCCATAATCCAAGGATCGCCTGCAAGATTTTTGGTGCGCGCCACAGCAGGTAGACCGTCAGGATCAGCGTCTGCACGAACAGGCCCAGCACCAGCGTGAACGACGAGGCCGTCACGAAGGAGACGCCGGGCACCGTGATGATTGCGCCGCGGAAGCCGACGGCTGACAGCGCAAACGCGGCCGCGGCGACGAGGCCGATGATGGTCGGCTTCAATTCGGCAAAGCTCTTCTCGCCGCCGGGACGCAGCGCGGTGATGACGACGCCGACGGTCGCGATCACGATCGCCAGCACCTTGAGCCAGGTCAGGTGATCACCGAGGAAGACGAAGCCGAAGATCGCGGTCTGGATCGCTTCGGTCTTCAGATAAGCCGTAGTCACCACGAAGGAGCGGTCGTTCATGGCGAGCAGCATCAATCCGGTGGCGACGATCTGGCTGAGCGCCCCTAACAGCAGCCACGGCCAGAACACGGTCGGCGGCGCGCTCAGATGATCGCCGGAGACGACCAGCACCAGGCCCAAGAACAGCACCGAGAACGGGAAGCCGAACAGGAAGCGGATGTTGGTCGCGCCCCAGGTACCGAGCGGCTTGGTCAACGACCGCTGCATCGCATTGCGCGCGACCTGGCCGAGCGCGGCGATGACGGTGAAGGGAATCCAGAGGCTGGTGACGGTGAGCATGGGCGGGAAATGGCGGGACAGAGAGGCGCTAGCGTGAAGGTAACAGACTCGCTGGTCAACCACGCCGATGTCATGGGTGCGATGCTCCTACCACAAACTCCACTGTCGTCCTGGACAAGCGGAGCGCAGATCCAGGACCCATTACCCCAGGGAGTGGTTTTGCGAAGACTCGTGGTTACAAGCCTCGCGCCACAACCGCTCCCTGGGGTAATGGGTCCTGGCTTTCGCCAGGACGACACCTCTGTTGTTGCAACAGCCGGGCTGCTACACGCAACGCCCGCCTCACACCATCCCTTCCGCCACGACCATGTAGTTCACGTCCATGTCGGAGGAGAGGCTCCATCTGTCGGCGAAGGGCGAGTAGACGACGCCGGTCTGCTCGGTGATGACGAGGCGGTTGTCGAGCAGATATTTGGCGAGCTCGTCGGGGGTGACGAACTTGTTCCACTCATGGGTGCCGCGCGGCAGCCAGCGCAGCACGTATTCGGCGCCGACGATGGCGAGCGCAAAGCTCTTCCAGTTGCGGTTCAAGGTCGAGACCACCATCAGCCCATTCGGCTTCAGCATGGCGGCGCAGCGGCTCAGGAAGATGCCGACGTCGGTGACGTGCTCCACCACCTCCATCGCCAGCACGATGTCGAAGCGCTCGCGCGGGTCGACCTCCTCCACCGTAGTGCAGCGGTAGTCGATCGACAGATGCCCCTTGTCGGCATGGAGCTTTGCGGCCGCGATGTTGCTTGCCGAGGGATCGATGCCGATGACCTGCGCCCCGAGCCGCGAGAGCGGCTCGCAGAGCAGGCCTGCACCGCAGCCGATGTCGAGCACGCGCAGGCCTCCGAGGCAGTTGAGGCTGCGCACGTTGCGCTCGAACTTGCGACAGGCGGAGTCGCGGATATAGCCGAGCCGCAGCGGATTGATCTTGTGCAGCGGGGCCATCTTGCCGCTGGGGTCCCACCACTCGGCGGAAAGCTTTGAGAACTTGGCGACCTCGCCGGCGTCGACGGTCGAGGCCGGGCTGACAATCGTGGTGGCGGAACTGTTCTGCTGCATGCTCATGACAACGCGCCGTCCTACCGCACGGTGATCGAATTGCGGAAGGCAAGTGGGGACGCGATGGTCTCGATCTTCTCGATCCCCTCGCCCACGCCGCGGATCGTCACATCGCCGTAGTTGAAGATGCGACCCAGAATGCTCTGGTCGACATCGACACTTTCAACCTTGTCGAGGCTCATTTCAAAGGTCTTCCGGGTGATGAACCCGGTCTTATGCACAACTCTGAAATTGGTGACGTCGGTCTCGGTGGTAAAGCGGTGGAACCAGCCCTTCAGTGTCCAATAGAGGCCGCCCAGCGCCACCAGGCCGGAAGCTGTGAGCCACAGCAGCACGAGTCCCTCCGTGACCGTCTGCCGCGACATCAGAAGCAGGATCAGGGCCACGATCCAGGCCAGAATCGCCGGAAAATAGAAGATCCAGTGCGCATTGGTCGAATACAGCACCTTCTCGCCGGGCTGCAGGATCTCGTCGATATAACGCGCCATAACCTCGATTAACCCATTCCCGGCCCAGACGGGTCCATCAGGAACCGGCTTGCCCCCGGCCCCGCCGCTCTGTATACGCGCGGTCGGTAGCTACCCCGTCCAGCGCGGGCCACCATACTGATCCTCAAGAGGGAATGCACGCGTCGTCATGAGCCGCCTCGTGATGAAATTCGGCGGCACGTCCGTCGCCAATATCGAACGTATCCGCAACGTCGCACGACATGTGAAGCGTGAGGTCGATGCCGGGCACGAAGTTGCCGTGGTGGTCTCCGCGATGTCCGGCAAGACCAACGAGCTGGTCGCCTGGTGCACCGAAGCTTCCCCCATGCACGATGCGCGCGAATACGACGCCGTGGTCGCCTCCGGCGAGCAGGTGACGTCGGGCCTGCTGGCCATCACGCTCCAGAGCCTCGGCATCCAGGCGCGCTCCTGGCAGGGCTGGCAGATCCCGATCAAGACCAGCGACGCTCATGCCTCGGCCCGCATCGAGGACATCGACGGCACCGAGATCATCAACCGTTTCAAGGAGCGCAAGGAGGTCGCGGTCATCGCCGGCTTCCAGGGCATCAATCCCGAGACCGGCCGAATCACCACGCTCGGCCGCGGCGGCTCCGACACCTCGGCGGTCGCGATCGCCGCCGCCGTCAAGGCGGATCGCTGCGACATCTATACCGACGTCGATGGCGTCTACACCACCGACCCGCGCATCGTGCCGAAGGCACGCCGGCTCGACAAGATCGCGTTCGAGGACATGCTGGAACTGGCCTCCCAGGGCGCCAAGGTGCTCCAGGTCCGTTCGGTGGAACTCGGCATGGTCCACAACATGCCGATCTTCGTCCGCTCGAGCTTCGACAAGCCCGAGGACATCGACCCGCATGCCAACCAGCCGCCCGGTACGCTGATCTGCAGCGAGGAGGAGATCATGGAAAACCACGTCGTCACCGGCATCGCCTTCTCCAAGGACGAGGCCCAGATCTCGGTGCGCCAGATCGAGGACAAGCCGGGTGTCGCCGCCTCGATCTTCGGGCCGCTCGCGGACGCCAACATCAACGTCGACATGATCGTTCAGAACGTCTCCGAGGACGGCAAGACCACCGACCTCACCTTCACGGTGCCGGCGACCGACTACGCGCGCGCCAGGGACACGATCACCGCCGCCAAGGCCAAGATCGGCTATGCGCGGCTCGACAGCGCCACCGACGTCGCCAAAATCTCCGTGATCGGCAGCGGCATGCGCAGCCATGCCGGCGTCGCCGCCCAGGCGTTCTCGGCCCTCGCGGCGCGGAATATCAACATCCGCGCCATCACAACCTCCGAGATCAAATTCTCGGTTTTGATCGACACCGCCTATACCGAGCTTGCGGTGCGGACCCTGCACACGCTCTACGGTCTCGATCAGGTTTAGACGAATTTTCTGTTAGCGGCCGCAGCAAACGCGAAGGTGTACACACCTTCGCGTTTGGCAGGCGTTTTGCTTGGCAAAACAAGCCTCAATTCGCTATACGGCGAGCAGGGTGGGCTGCCGCAGACTGTGCCCCAGTTCAGGCGGTGCCGATTCGGCACAAGCGCTAAATCCAAGAGGATTTGGACTCGTGCCGCCGCCGGACGAGCAAATTTGTTGTTTTTCTGGAGTTTTGGGCCAGCCGCCGGCTACCCCGCCGGGCCAGGCAGATGAAGGAGATTGACGGCACATGCGGAGCGCGTCGGGAGGTCCCCGCGTCTTGTTGAGACGGCTCCGCGAAACCATGGCGGAGCAGGTCTCGGCCCAGGAGCGGCTGGACAAGATCGTGGTGCTGATCGCCGCCAACATGGTGGCCGAAGTGTGCTCGGTCTATGTGCTGCGCGTCGACAACACCCTCGAGCTCTACGCCACCGAAGGCCTCAACCGCGAGGCCGTGCACCATACCGTGCTGAGCGCCCATGAGGGCCTGGTCGGCCTCGTCGCCAGCGAGGCGACCCCCCTCAACCTCAGCGACGCCCAGAGCCACCCGGCCTTCTCGTTCCGCCCGGAAACCGGCGAAGAGATCTACCACTCCTTCCTCGGCGTGCCGATCCTGCGCGCCGGCAATACGCTCGGCGTGCTGGTGGTGCAGAACCGCGCCAAGCGCAATTATGTCGAGGAGGAGCTGGAGGCGCTCCAGACCACCGCCATGGTGTTGGCGGAGCTGATCGCCTCGGGCGAATTGTCCGCGCTCGCCCAGCCCGGCCTCGAGCCGGCCGCACGCCATTCCGCGCAAAAGGTGGGCGCGATCCTGTCGGAGGGCATAGCGCTCGGACACGTCGTGCTGCACGAGCCGCGCGTCGTCATCAAGGACTACATCGCCGAGGACCTGCCGAAGGAAATCAAGCGGCTCGACACCGCGCTCGCCAAGCTGCGCTCCGACCTCGACCGCATGCTCGAGCGCGGCGACGTCGCCGAGGGCGGCGAGCACCGCGACGTCCTGGAAGCCTACCGCATGTTCGCCAACGACCAGGGCTGGTCGCACAAGCTGCACGAGGCGGTCGCGACCGGCCTTACCGCGGAAGCCGCGGTCGAGCGCGTGCAGTCGGACACCCGCGCGCGCATGCTGCGCTCCACCGATCCCTATTTGCGCGACCGCCTGCACGATCTCGAAGATCTCGGCTACCGCCTGATGCGCCAGCTCGTCGGCCAGGACCACGCGCCGTCCCGCGAGCAACTGCCTGACAACGCCATCGTCATCGCCCGCGCGATGGGACCGGCGGCGCTGCTCGACTACGACCGCAAGCGGCTGCGCGGCATCGTGCTGGAGGAAGGCACCGCCAACTCGCACGTCTCGATCGTGGCGCGCGCGCTCGGCATCCCCGCGGTCGGCGAGGTGCCGAACGCGCCGGGTATCGCCGATCCCGGCGACGCCATCATCGTCGACGGCACCTCGGGCTCGATCTACGTACGGCCTTCGCAGGAGATCGAGGCGGCCTATGCGGAGCGCGTGCGCTTCCGCGCGCGCCGCCAGGCGCAGTACCTGGCGCTGCGCGACCGTCCTTGCGTGACCAAGGATGGCGAGGCGGTGGAGCTGATGATCAACGCGGGTCTTGCGATCGACCTGCCGCATATCGACGACACCGGCAGCGCCGGTATCGGCCTGTTCCGCACCGAGCTGCAATTCATGGTCGGCCAGAGCCTGCCGCGCACCAGCGACCAGCTCGCGCTCTACCGCACCGTGCTCGATGCCGCGGGCACCAAGCCCGTCACCTTCCGCACCCTCGACATCGGCGGCGACAAGGCGCTGCCCTATATGGAGGCGGTGATCGAGGAAAATCCCGCGCTCGGCTGGCGCGCGATCCGGCTTGGCCTCGATCGCCCCGGCCTGCTGCGCGGCCAGATCCGCGCGCTCTTGCGCGCAGGCGGCGGCCGCGCGATCCGCGTGATGTTCCCGATGATCTCGGAGGTCGGCGAATTCGATTCGGCAAAGGCGCTGGTCGAGCGCGAGCTGACATATTTGCGCCAGCACGGCCATACGCTGCCGGAGCGCATCGACATCGGCACCATGGTCGAGGTGCCTGCGCTGCTCTACCAGCTCGACGAGCTTCTGAAGAAGGTCGACTTCATCTCGGTCGGCTCCAACGACTTGTTCCAGTTCCTGTTCGCGGTCGATCGCGGCAACGCCAAGGTTTCGGAGCGCTTCGACACCATGTCGGCACCGATCCTGCGCGTGCTGCGCGAGATCGTGCGCAAGTCCAAAGCTGCGGAGAAGTCAGTCTCGCTGTGCGGCGAGATGGCATCCAAGCCGATCGGCGCGCTGGCGCTGATCGCGATGGGCTACCGCTCGCTGTCACTGTCGGCGACCGCGCTCGGGCCGGTGAAGGCGATGGTCCTCGAGCTCGATGCCAAGAAGGCCGGCGCGATGCTCGATCCGCTCCTGGACGCGCCGACCGGCACCGTCTCGATCCGGCAGAAGCTGACGCAATTTGCCGAGGCCGAAGGGCTGTCGTTGTAGCGGGCCGGTCCGAAAGCCGTCCCGCCTCGCCCCTTTTTGCACCTGAGACTTGATCGATGTCGTCACTCCCCGAAGCCAAACTGGACGTCCTCCTTGCGCATCATGCCTCTCTCGAGGCCGAAACGCTCGGCCAGCTCTCCTCCGAGCGCTATGTGCAGGTCACGCGCGAGCTCGCCGAGATCAGCCCGCTGATCGACGCGGTGAAGACCTATCGGTCTGCGGTAAAGGAGCTCGCCGACACCGAGGCGCTGATCGCCGATCCCGCGACCGATGCCGAGATGCGCGGCATGGCGGAGACCGAGCGCGACGAGCTCTCGCTCAGAATCGAAGATCTCGTGCAGAAGATCCGCGTGGCGCTGTTGCCCAAGGACGCCATGGACGACCGCAACGTGATGCTGGAAATCCGCGCCGGCACCGGCGGCGACGAGGCCTCGCTGTTCGCCGGCGACCTGTTCCGGATGTATGAGCGTTTTGCCGGCCTGCAGGGCTGGAAGGTCGAGGTCATCTCGGCGAGCGAGGGCACCGTCGGCGGCTACAAGGAAATCATCGCCGAGGTGCAGGGCCGCGGCGCATTCTCCAAGCTGAAGTTCGAATCCGGCGTGCACCGCGTGCAGCGCGTGCCCGACACCGAGACGCAAGGCCGCATCCACACCTCGGCGGCCACGGTCGCCGTGCTGCCGGAGGTCGAGGATGTCGACGTCGACGTCAAGAACGAGGATCTGCGCATCGAGACCATGCGCGCGCAGGGCGCCGGCGGCCAGCACGTCAACAAGACGGAATCGGCGATCCGCATCACCCATATTCCGACCGGCATCGTCGTGATGATGCAGGACAGCCGTTCGCAGCACAAGAATCGCGCCTCGGCGATGAACATCCTGCGCTCGCGCATCTACGATGCCGAGCGCCAGCGCGTCGAGGCGGCACGCTCGGCCGACCGCAAGGAAAAGGTCGGCTCCGGCGACCGCAGCGAGCGCATCCGCACCTACAATTTTCCGCAAGGACGCGTCACCGACCACCGCATCAATCTGACACTCTACAAGCTGCCGCAGGTGATCGCGGGCGAAGCGCTGGGCGAGCTGATCGATGCGCTGACCACGGAGCACCAGGCCGCCCAGCTCGCGGCGCAGGGTGCCGCTGCCTAGAGTGCGAGGCTCACCTCTCCTCGGCGGGGGAGAGGTAAATCCGCGGCTCGCTCCGATCCAACCAAACTCATCCTGCTCTGGAGCAGACGCCACCAGTCAGCGCGCCTTGGTGCGGAACGATCGCAGGATCTTGCTCAAGGCCGGACTTGCCGCGCGCAGCTCTTCGAGATGGATTTTTGAGAGCGCCCGCAGCTTCTGTTCGCCCTTGGCCGTCAGCTTGAGGCGGACCTTCCTGGCATCCTGCGGATCGGCCACCCGGCTGATCAGCTTCAGCTTCGTCATCCGGTCCATCAGCTCGACCGCGGTGTGATGCCGGATCAGCAGGAACCGCGCGACGTCGCTGATGGTCGCGGCGTCCGGTCCGGTAAAGCCCTTGATCGCGAGCAGCGCCTGGTGCTGTTGGGGCGTCAGCCCGGCGCGCTGGGCGGCAGCCTCGCTGAAGGCCAGGAAGGTTCGCACCTGGTAGCGGAATTGCGCCAGCGCCTGATAGTCGGCCTCGCGCATCGCCGCACTCGCGCGCCGCGCCGACGTTGTCGTCTTCTTCGGTTGGACCATGCCGTGCCGTCCGCCTCGATCTCACCACCCGCCGACAGGAGCGGATGCGTCAAGGCTAGCAAGCGGCCGGGTGCGGACCAACCGGGCTGCACCGCGGATGCACAGCTATCCGCCGGCCTATTCGAAGTTGGAGAAGTTGGAGAGCAGTATCTTTACCAGGATGATCTGGAACGCGATCGGGATACGCACGCTTCGGCGCCTGATCGACCGCTGCAACGCGCCGGCAATCTCGGTGCTGGTGAGAGCGCCGGAGGCGGCGTTGGCGATCAGCCGCGTCCACATCTCCGACAGTGATCCGCCGGGGTGGATCGTCGGCTTGATCGTGACGCCGCAGCCCTGCGCCCAGGCGATGATCTCGCGTGTCGTGTGCGGACCGCAATTGCGCGCGGTCGCAAGACGCTCGGCGGTCAGCGCGAGCAGAAGCTCGCGTGACGGCGACCAGTTGCCCTTCGGCGGCTGCTCGCCCGTCAGCTCGACCGCAAGCTCCTTGAGCACGTTCTGGGCACGGACGCTCAGCGTCTTCATCGGACCAGGCGCCGGGTTCGACTGACCGGCCGGCGAGCTGCGCCAGCCGTCCGGTCGGTTGCGCGCCTCCGGGTTGCGCAGCGCGTCGAGCGCCTGCGGCATCATTCGCTGGCCCTCGCCGTCGGCCGCAGTCCGGCCCGACTCCCGCGGCCAGGATCGCCGCTTCCTGGCCCTCGCCGTTCTCGTTTGCCGCGTCATCTCGCCTGCCGAACCCAGAAGCACGTACTCATAAAGACTAATATATATCGTTATACGATATGTTTTTGCGAGACAATTTTCGTCGTCCTACGAAAGGCGAAATTGACAGCGGGCCATCACAAGCAATGCTTGCGGCAAGAGCTACACGGGGATGTGACACGACGCGCTCGGCCGGTCGGACCGGATGAGCGCGGCAAACGGTCACGCCCCAAACAAACCATGCTCGGGAGGAACTTGATCATGACGGACAGCTTCATCAGCCGCGGCCTGCATTCCAGACTCTCGCGCCGACGCTTGCTGCAAGGCAGCGCCGGCATCATCGGCGGCTCGCTGCTGCCGGCGATGCCCGCACTCGCCGAGGACAAGCCGGCGCTCGGCACCTATCCGGCGGGCGCCTCGGGTTCCTCTGTCTTCATCGGCATCTCCGTGCCGCGCACCGGCACCTATGCGGTGCAGGGCGAGGACGAATTGAAGGGCTACCAGCTCGCGATCGAGCACATCAATAGCGGGCATGATCTGATCAAGAAGATCTCGCCCAAGACCAGCAAGGGCGTGCTGGGCAAGGAGCTGAAATTCGGCGTCGCGGATTCCGCAGCGAAGCCGAACGAAGCGGTGCAAGCGCAACAGCGCTTCATCAGCGAGAACAAGGCGATCATGATCACCGGCGGCACGTCGAGCGCGGTTGCGGTCGCACTGAACAAGCTCGCCCAGCGCGAGAAGGTGATCTTCGTGTGCGGCATCTCCGGCTCGAACGACACCACCGGCAAGGATTGCGTCCGCTACGGCTTCCGCCAGGATTTCTTCGGCCAGACGGCGGCCGCCGCGATCGGCCCGGTGATGGTCAAAGCCTTCGGCAAGAACAAGAAGGCGGCCTACCTCACGCCCGACTACACCTACGGGCACACCGTGACCAAGTCGATGCAGGATTTCCTGGCAAGCGCGGGATGGACGACCGCCACGAACCAGGTCGCGCCGCTCGGCGCGCCAGACTATTCCTCATATCTGCTCAACGTCGCGAACTCCGGCGCCGACGTGCTCATCAACGTCAACTGGGGGCACGATGCCGTGCTCTCGACCCAGCAAGCCAAGCAGTTCGGCGTGCTCGACAGGATGAAGCTCGTGATTCCCTACCAGGTGCCGTTCATTGCGCGCGAGACTGGCGGCCTGATGCAGGGCGTCTACGCCGCGACCGACTATTGGTGGACGATCGAGGACAAGTTCCCGCTTGCCAAGATGTTCAACGACGCCTTCGCGGCGAAGTACGGCTACAAGCCGGAATGGGGCGCGGAGAATGCGTATATCAGCTTCGCGCACTGGGCCCGCATGTGCGAGGAGGCTGGCAGCTTCTATCCGCCTGATGTCATCAAGGCCTATGAGAAGGGCGAGACCATCCCCTCCTTCGTCGGTGACGTCCACTACCGCGCCGAAGACCATCAGTGCGTCCGTCCTGTCATCATCGTCAAGGGCAAGATGGAAAAGGACATGAAGAACAAGGAGGACTACTACGACGTCGTCGAGATCGTCCCCGGCGACGGGCTGATGCAGAAGCCGGACGCGTTCGGCTGCCATCTCGGCGAATACTCGTGAGCCTGGGTTGACCCCTGTGACGCCGCAGGCAGTTGCCACGCCTGCGGCGTCAGCCTTTTGCGGATCGGCGCGTCGGTCCGCATGACACGGAATCAAGACGCATTCATGATCAGTTGGCCCAATCTCATCTCCCAGCTCTTCAACGGGCTCGCGCTCGGCGCGCTGCTCGCGCTGATCAGCTCAGGCCTCACCATCATCTACGGCACGCTCGGCGTGTTGAACCTCGCGCATGGCGCGATGTTCATGATCGGCGGCTACGCCGGCTTCGTCGCCTTTGAGTACACCCACTCGTTCGTCATCGCCGTCATCGCCGGTTCGCTGTTCGTGATGCTGCTCGGGGTCGCGATGGAACGGGTGATCATCCGGCATTTCTACCAGCGACCGCATGAAGACCAGCTTCTCGTCACCTTTGGCCTCGGCATCTGCTTCGTCGAGATCGTGCGGCTGATCTTTTCCAGCCAGTCGCAGATCGTCCCGCCCCCACCGTTGTTCCAGGGCATCACCAATCTCGGCTTCATGTTCTATCCGACCTATCGCCTCGCCGTGGTCGGCATCGTCGCGATCGCGCTCGGCGCGCTGTTCCTGGTGCTCTACCGGACCCGGCTCGGCATGATCGTGCGCGCCGGCATCGAGGATTCCGTGATGGTGGATTCGCTCGGCATCGACGTCTACCGCGTCTTCATGGTCGTGTTCGGCATCGGCGCGATGGCCGCCGGATTTGCCGGCATCATCAACGCGCCGGTGGTGTCGCTGACACCGGGCGTCGGCGACGACATTTTGGTCGAGACCTTCGTGGTGGTGGTGATCGGCGGCGTCGGCTCGTTTCCGGGCGCTATTCTGGGCGGCCTGATCGCCGGCGAGATCATCAGCGTCACCTCCATGTTCAACCCCGGCTATGCCTATGTGATGCTGTTTGCTGCGATGACGCTCGTGCTCGTGGTGCGACCGCATGGCTTGCTCGGCGTGCAGGGGCGCGAATGAGTAATGCTCTGATGCCCAAGCAAGCGAAGTCCCGGCAGCTTCCCTATCTGATCGAGATCCTGACGGCGGTCGGCCTGATCGTCGCGCCGGTCGTGCTGCCCCATCTTGGCTTTGCGCCGAACACGGTGAACCGGATCCTGGTCTGGGGCCTGTTCGGCCTCGGCTTCGACATCCTGTTCGGCTTCACCGGGCTGCTGTCGTTCGGCCAGTCCGCCTTCTACGGCACCGGCGGCTTCGTCGCCGCCTGGCTTCTGACACGCGCCGGCTTCGGCAACGTGCTGGGCGCGCTGATCATCGGCATGATCGCCGCGGCTGCGACCGGCTACCTGATCGGATTGATTGCGCTACGCCGCACCGGCATCTACTTCGCCATGATCACGGTGGCGATCGCGGAAGTGTTCTTCTTCGTCGAGTTCAATCCGCTGGCCGACTTCACCGGCGGCGAGAACGGCCTGCCGGGCGTGCCGACACCTAGCTTCGATCTCGGCTTCGTCACGCTGCACTTCACCAATGGCTGGTCGCTCTATCAGTTCATCGCCCTCTGCTACTTCATCGGCATCGTGATCGCGCTCAGGATCGTGCGCTCGCCGGTCGGCGCGATCTTCAGCGCGATCCGCGACAATCCGCTGCGTGCCACCGCGGTCGGCCACAACATCCACGGCTACAAGCTGACCGCCTTCGTGATTGCCGCAGCCTATGCCGGCTTTGCCGGCGGGCTGCTCGGCGTGCTGCAAGCCTTCATGCCGCCTGACGCCTTTACGTTCGACACCTCCGGCCAGCTCGTGATGCAGACCGCGATCGGCGGCCGCGGCACGCTGTTCGGACCGCTGGTCGGCGCCGCCGTCTGGCTGTTCCTCCAGGATTTCCTGCAGGCCGCGATGGGGTTAGGTGCCGCCTGGAAGCTCGTGCTGGGCGTCGTCTTCGTGGCTTTGGTCTGTTTCCTGCGCGGCGGTATCGTCGGTGGCCTCATCGATCTCTACGGCCTCGTCACGGGCGAGCGGGCCACGGCTCCGGCGGAGGAAGCGCCCGTCGAAGCAGACTGGCGGGCCGCGGAGGCCGAAATGGCGGAACGAGCGCCGCTCGTTGCTGCACCGGCAGGCGCCAGATACGACCACCGCCAGGGTCCAATCCTTCAAGCCACGGGCCTGACCAAACGCTATGGCGGCCTCGTCGCCAACAGCGACATCGACTTCAGCGTCAATCACGGCGAGCTGCGCGGCATCATCGGTCCTAACGGCGCCGGCAAGTCGACCTTCTTCAAGATGCTGACCTGCGAGATCGCGCCGACCTCGGGCCGCATCGTGTTCGAGGGCCGTGACATCACGGGACAGCGCATCACCGACGTCTGCCAGCTCGGGCTGACCAAGAGCTATCAGGTCAACCAGCTCTTCGCTGGCCTGACGGCGCGGCAGAACCTGACCATCGCGGCGCTTGCCAAGCTCCGCGGAAGATTCCGGCTCGACCTGTTCCGCAAGGTTTCGAGCGTGAGGGGGCTGACCGAGCAGGTGGAGCATACGCTTCAGCTGGTCAATCTGGCCGCGCGGGCCGACACTCCGGTCGCCGAGCTCGCCTATGGCGAGAAGCGACGGCTGGAGATCGGGCTGGCGCTCGCCACCTCGCCCCGCCTGCTGCTGCTCGACGAGCCACTCGCGGGCATGAGCCCGCGCGAGAGGGTCGAGACCGTCCGTCTGCTCAAGGCGATCGCGCGCGACCGCACCATGATCATCATCGACCACGACATGGATTCGCTGTTCGAGCTGGTCGAGCGGGTCACCGTGCTGCAGGAGGGCCGCGTGCTGCTCGAGGGCACGCCGGAGGAAATCAGGACCAACGCCGCCGTGCAGGAGGCCTATCTCGGCGGCGTGCATGGAGAGATCGCTGCATGAGCCTGATCGAGGTCAACGGCCTGAACAGCTATTACGGAGACTCCCACATCCTGTTCGACGTCGCCATGCGCGTCGAGCGGCACGAGGTGGTCGCGCTGCTCGGCCGCAACGGCGCCGGCAAGAGCACCACGTTGAAGAGCCTGATGGGCGTGGTGAGGCCGCGCAGCGGCACCGTGATCTTCGACGGCACCGACATCGCCGGACGCCGCAGCCACAGGATCGCGCGGGCCGGCATGCAGCTCGTCCACGAGGAACGCCGCATCTTCGGCAGCCTCAGCGTCGAGGAGAATATCATCATTGCCGGCTTCACCGCGGAAAAGCGCTGGCCGCTCGATCGCATCTACGAGATGTTTCCGCGGCTGAAGGAGCGGCGCGGCAATCGCGGCAACGAGCTCTCTGGCGGCGAGCAGCAGATGCTGGCGATCGCACGCGCGCTGGTGCGCGATCCCAAGATCATCCTGCTGGACGAACCGTTCGAAGGACTCGCTCCCGTGATCGTCCGCGATCTCGTCAAGGCATGCGGCGATCTCGCCGCGGCCGGTCAGACCATCGTGCTGGTCGAGCAGAATCTTGCGGCGACGCTGGCGCTCGCCAAACGCATCTACATCATCAACAACGGTCATATCGTGCACGAGGGCCCGGCGCAGGAGCTGAAGGCGCAGCCGCAGCTCCTGCAACGCTGGCTCGGCGTCTGATCCGCCGCGCCGGATCAAGCGCCGAGCGCGGCGATCAGCCGCCTGGCGTGCTCGGCGAGCACCGCGGCATCCTCCTGTCGCGTCTGCGGCGGCAGCAATTCGACGCCTGCCCTGACCGGCATGACGTGCACGTGCAGATGCATGACCACCTGCCCGCTCGCGGGCTCGCTGAATTGCTGGATGATGATGCCCTCGGCGCCGAACGCCTTCATCGCCGCAATCGCGATCCGCTTGGCCGCACGTGCCACCTCGGCGAGATCGTCCTCGGCGATGTCCAGGATGCCGCGCGCGGGCGCCTTGGGGATCACCAGGGTATGGCCGGGCGAGCGCGGCATGATGTCGAGAAAGGCCAGCACATGGTCGTTCTCGTAGACCTTGAGGCAGGGGATTTCGTCGCGCAAAATCTTTGCGAAGACATTCTGAACGTCATAGGTCGTCATGGCTGTCACCGTGCATTTTCGCCGATCAAACGCGACCGCTTCCGTTGACGCAAGCATGGCCATCGTCCTATCCACGTGGCGAGGCAGGATGGTCCAGCGGTGACAGATTTCGTTCCCGGAAGCAGCATCGAGAGTACGCGGCGCATCCTGGCGGCGCGGCTGAGATCGGCCGCCATCGGCGAGGCCGAGATCGAGGCGCGTCTGCTCGTCGGAGCTGTGCTGGACCTCGATCTGACCGGGCTGATCACGCAGGCAGACCGGCCGCTCACGGCGACCGAGGCCTCGCAGCTCGAACGATACGCGCAGCGGCGCCTCGTCGGTGAACCGGTCGCGCGCATTCTCGGGGCCAAGGAATTTTGGGGCCTCACCTTTCAGCTCTCGGACGCAACGCTGGTGCCACGGCCGGACACCGAGACCGTCGTCGAGCTGGCGCTGGAGATTTTTCGCGAAGGTCCGGTATCCGGAAGGCCGCCACGGATCGCCGATATCGGCGTGGGCTCGGGCGCGATCCTGCTTGCGCTGCTGCATGAGATTCCGGATGCGTTCGGTGTCGGCACCGATGTCAGCCTGACCGCGCTCGGCACCGCAAAGAGTAACGCCGCAGCACTTGGCCTCGCCGACCGTTCCGCCTTCGTCGCCTGCTACTACGCGGCTGCGCTCGCGGGTCCCTTCGACCTGATCGTGTCGAACCCGCCCTACGTTCCCTCGGGCGACATCGCCAATTTGAGCGTCGAGGTCCGCGACTTTGATCCGCGCCTCGCGCTCGACGGCGGCAATGACGGCTTCGACGCCTACCGCGCCCTGATACCGCAGGCCGCTCAGCTTCTGGCCCCGGGCGGAGCGCTGGTGGTGGAGGCCGGACAAGGTCAGGCTCGCGGCATTGAAACCTTGATGGCAGCTGCGGCGTTAGGAGTGGAGAGGCCACCCAAGGCTGATCTGGCGGGCATCTTAAGGGCCGTGTCGGCCCGAAAAATGCCCCCATAAAAGCCCGATTGGACTACAAAAACCTCTTGGAATATCCCGTGGGAACGACTACGTTCCGGTCAAACATCGGTGCCGGCCCCGTAGACCTACGGGCGAAAGCCGGGCTCTCAAGGCGAGAGCTGCACTGGATTGAAGGTTCCAAGCCGCAGGTCCTGTTAAGCGCGATGGCCCGTGGAGCTGCGCTGCTTTCCGACCGCAAAGTGAACGAAAGCCTGATATTGCGCTTGAAGATTTACGCAAGAAACCAGGGCTTGTTTCGGCAGGCAGAATGAATGGGTTCGCCGGCGATGGGCGTCGGCGGGTGGGAACGCGTCTTTGTTGAACGCGATGGTCAACGACATCGGCAGGAACCTTGGTCGGGACGTGGGCAGGGATTCGAGCCGCGCGCGGCGCGCGTGCCAAACCTGCGCCGCAGCAATTTAGGTCACTCTCAACAGCAGTAACGCGTACGAACTTTTCAAGGGCTGGAATTAAAGGCAGGACATGAGAAACGGTCAGAACAAGCAGCGGATGCGCAACCGGAATAACAACAACAATAACCGGCGCGGCCAGAACCCGATGACCCGGGTTTACGAGTCCAACGGACCCGACATCAAGATCCGCGGTACCGCCTCGCACATCGCCGAGAAATATCTCCAGCTCGCGCGCGACGCGCGCTCCTCTGGAGACCCCGTGGCAGCCGAGAACTACTATCAGCACGCCGAACATTATTTCCGCCTGATTGCCGCAGCTCAGGAGCAATTCCGCCAGAACCAGCAGCAGCCGCGCGGCGGTGAAGAGGTCGTCGTCAGCGACGACAGCGATGACGATGGCGAGACCTTCTCCAATTTCGGCCAGGAGCCCGGCTTCGTCCCGCAGCCCCAGCAGCAGCAGCAGCCCTATACCCGCGAGCGCGACCATCAGCGTGATCACCAGCGTGGCGAGGGCCAGCCTTATCAGCGCGACCAGCAGCAGCCGCGCGAGCATCGCGAGCGCGACCACCGTCCGCAGCCGCAATATCAGCCCCAGCCGCAACCGCAGAACCAGCCGCAGCCGGTGATTGCGGATGCCGGCAGCGTCGATCGCCTGCCCTCCTTCATCACCGGCGCACAACCGCAGGTCAATGGCGGCCAGGGCGGCGGCTTCGAAGGCGGCGGCGGTGGCGGTGAGCGCTATCCGCGGCGGCGCCGCCGGCCGCATGGCCCGCGCCCCGAACGCGAGGCAGCACCGGCCGCCTCGAGCGACGATCTCGCTCCCGGCGAATAAAGCCGCAAAAGCCCGCTTCGATTTATCCGACATGAAGAACGCCCCGGCTCGCCGGGGCGTTCTGCCGTCAGCTCCGCGTCACCGTCGTCGAGGACGGCACCAGCACGGGCTTGAGCGAGGGGATCAGCCGCGCGCGTTCCCGCTTCGCCGGGATCACGCGATAGACCTGCTTGGTCGCTTCCACGATGTGCACGCCGGCGAACGGCAACGACAGCGAGGCGCCCGCGCGCTCCCACATCAGCGCCGACTTCAACAGCCAGCCGCCGGCATAGGGCGGCATGAACAACGCCTCGCCCCAGGCGGTCGGGGTGAACCAGGTCTGGCGCAACAGGTCGGTGATCTGTGCGCGCGAATACGGCCGACCATGGCCGAACGGCGTGTTCTCGGTGCGCGTCCACACCCCGCGCCGGTTCGGGATAATCGCAATGACGCGGCCCGATGGCGCCAGCACCCGCCACACCTCGCGCAGCAGCGCCGCCGGGTCGTCGCAGATCTCGAGCGCATGGACGAGCAGGATGCGGTCGACCGCGGCATCCTGCAACGGCAGCGAGAACTCATCGACCAGAGAGGCCAGCGCGGGCCGCCCCGTCGGCCATTTCAAGACGCCCTGGGCCGCCGGCATGAAGGCGATGCAGCGCTCGGCGTCCTCGCGGAACAGGCCGAGATAGGGGGTGGGATAGCCGATACCGAGGACTCGCTGCCCCTCCGCCTTCGGCCAGCGTTCCCTGATCGCGCGATTGATCAATTGCCGCGCCACGATCCCGAGGCGGCGCGAATAGAAGTCACGCAGATCAATGACATCGATGCTCATGAGCGCAATGTAACATGTGCCCGGCGGCCTGGGCGCGCGGAATATTGCATTGCCTGCGCAACGTTAACGCCATATCTGTTTGCCGGGGCTGAGCGCGATGGAGATATCATGGCCGCCGAAATTCGTACTTTCACCTGTTTAAACGACAATTTCGGTTATCTGATCCACGATACGGAAACCAAGGCAACCGCCTCGATCGACGCGCCGGAAGCCGGGCCGATCCTGAAGGCGCTGGAGCGCGAGGGTTGGACGCTCACCGACATCCTGATCACCCATCACCATGGCGACCATGTCGGCGGCGTCGCTGAGCTGAAGCAGAAATATAATTGCCGCGTCGTCGCGCCGCATGACAAGACGACGAAAATCGCCAATGTCGATTTGCGTGTCGTCAATGCCGACGTCATCAAGGTCGGCAGCCTGCTTGCGCGCGTGCTGGAAACGCCCGGTCATACACTCGACCATATTTCCTACGTGTTCGACGCGGAGAAGACGGTGTTCGCCGCCGACACGCTGTTCTCGATCGGCTGCGGGCGCGTGTTCGAGGGCAACTACCCGATGATGTGGGATTCGCTCCTGAAGCTGCGGGCGCTGCCCGACGACTTCAAGCTCTATTGCGGCCACGAATACACCGCCTCCAACGTCAAGTTCGCACTCACTATCGAGCCCGACAATCCGGCACTCCAGGCCCGCGCGGCGGAAGTTGCAAAACTCCGCGCCGAGAACAAGCCCACCATCCCCTCACTGCTTGGTGATGAGAAGCGAGCAAATGTGTTCCTGCGCGCCGATGACCCCGCGGTTGCAGCCAAGCTACACATGAAGGGCGCTGATGGCGCCATCGTGTTCGGCGAGTTGCGCGAACGCAAGAACAAGTCCTGACGGGGGAGTAATGTCGACCGCTGCCGAGATCATCGCGCGCCTTGAACTGCGACCCCATCCCGAAGGCGGACACTACCGCGAGACGTTTCGCGATCAGAGCACTGACACCAACGGGCGGTCGCGCTCAACCCTGATCTATTTCCTGCTCGCACGCGGCGAGCGCTCGCACTGGCATCGAATCGATGCGGTCGAGACCTGGCACTACTATGCCGGAAGCCCGTTGACGCTGCGCATCGCACATGAAGGCTGCACGCAGCACGAGGTGCGTCTCGGCACGGACCTCTTGGGCGGCGAGCGGCCGCAGGCGATCGTGCCGGCGCAGGCCTGGCAGATGGCCGAGACATCGGGCGAATGGACTCTGGTCGGCTGCACAGTGGCGCCCGCGTTCGAGTTCGCAAAGTTCGAGCTCGCGCCGAAGGGCTGGGAGCCATAGAGGCGATCGGGAATCGGGTGGGAACTGCCGGTCGCGCGCCCTATCACGCCGCTCCTCACAACAGGAGCGACCGATGCACGGCACTTTCGACACTTCGCACATTCACATCGAGCCGGCCATTCTCTATTTCGGAACGCCGGTCGTCCTGATCGGCACGACCAATCCGGACGGGTCCTACAATCTCGCGCCGATGTCCTCGGCCTGGTGGGTGGGCTGGCGCTGCATGCTCGGGCTCGCGCGGGAATCGCAGACCACCACCAACATGCTTCGCACCGGGGAGTGCGTGCTCAATCTGCCGTCCGCCGATCTCGTCGGCGCCGTCGATCGTCTGGCGCGGACCACCGGCTCCGATCCGGTGCCGCCGGCCAAGGCCTGGCGCGGCTACCGCTGCGTGCGCGACAAGTTCGGTGTCAGCGGATTGACCGCGTTGGCGGCGGAGACAGTCGGCGCACCGCGCGCCGCGGAATGTCCGGTGCAGATGGAGGCGAAGCTCGCGCACGTCCACGACATGGCGCAGGACGACGAGATCTTTCGCGGCCATTTGACCGCCATCGAGGTGCGCATCACGCGCGTGCATGCGTATCCTTCCATCATGATGGAGGGCGAGAATAACCGCATCGATCCCGACAAATGGCGGCCGCTGATCATGAGCTTCCAGCAGTTTTATGGCCTGACGTCTGAGCGATTGCAGCGCTCCGAGCTCGGACAGATTCCGGAAGCGATGTACCGGCCGCAGGGCTGGCGGCCTAGCGCGGCCTGATCGGCTTCCACAACAGCAGGTCCTTCGCCGCGATCAGGCCGCCACCGGCGATCAGGACCGCGGCGATGGCGATGCTGGCGCTGGCCTTCGCAAAGCCGGCCGCGATGAGGAACGCGGTCGAGAGCAGCGGCGTCGCGTAGGACGCGGCGCCGAGCACGCGGATGTCGCCGCGCTTCATGCCGATGTCCCAGGCGTAGAACGCGGCGCCGACTGGACCGATTCCGAGCGCAAACACCGAGAGCCATTGCAGTGTGGTCTCGGGCCACAGCGTGGTTTCGAGCGCAGCATGCATCAGTGCGGCAAGCAGCGCAGTGGCAAGGCAGAAGCCGGCGACCGCATCGGTCGGCACGGCTTTCAGTCGGCGCGAGAGCACCGAATAGCTGGCCCAGACGAACGCCGCGATGAAGGCGGCGATCAGCCCCGGCAACTGGCCTTGCGCAAAGCCAGACGAGTTACCGGCGAACAGCAGCACGGTGCCGACGAGGCCGAGCACGGCACCGACGACGTGATGCACGGCGAGACGCTCGCCCGGCAGGAACGACGAGAACAGCACGATCAGCAGCGGCCAGAGATAATTGAGCAGACCCGCTTCGGCCGGCGGCGCGAATCGCAGCGCGAGAAAATAGAGCGCGTGATAGCCGAACAGGCCGCCAACGCCGACGGCCCACACGACGGGCGGCTGGCGTAGGCTCGCTGCCACTCCACTGCGGCCGATCCAGGTCAGGAGACCGACGACACCGGCGATCGCGAACGTCATCGCTGCGAGCTGGAACGCGGGGATCTTGCCGGTCGCGACCGTCATCACCGCGAGCAGGGACCACATCAGGATTGCGGTCAATCCGATCAGCGTCGCGGAGCGGGGAGTCATCAGAGAGGATACCTCGTCATTCCGGGATGGCGCGACAGCGCCAGACCCGGAATGACAGTGCATGGGTGGATGCCCGGGACAAGCCCGGGCATCACGATGTCACCGATATGATGGGGCGTGATGCTTACGCATCACACCATGTACTGGCCGCCATTGACCGACAGTGTCGAGCCGGTGATGGCGCCGGCCTCATCGGCTGCGAGGAACACCACCGCGCGGGCGATCTCCTCGGGCTCGCCAAGACGGCCGATCGGGATCAGCGGCAGGATTGCCTTCTCCAGCACGTCCTTCGGCACCGCCTGCACCATCTCGGTGTTGATGTAGCCCGGGCAGATCGCATTCACGGTGACGCCGCCCTTGGCGTTCTCCAGCGCGAGCGCCTTGGTGAAGCCGATCTCGCCGGCCTTTGCGGCGGAATAGTTCACCTGGCCGAACTGGCCCTTCTGGCCGTTGATCGAGGAGATGTTGATGATGCGGCCGAACTTGCGCGCGCGCATGCCCTCGATCACCTGGCGCGACATGTTGAACAGCGAGCCGAGATTGGTGCCGATCACGGCGTTCCATTGCTCGACGCTCATCTTGTGGAACGCGCCGTCCTTGGTGATGCCGGCATTGTTGACGAGCACGTCGACCGGGCCGACCTCGGCTTCGACCTTCTTCACGCCCTCGGCGCAGCCGTCGAAGGAACTGACGTCCCATTTGTAGACGTTGATCCCGGTCTCGGCCTTGAACTTCTCCGCCGCCGCGTCATTGCCGGCATAGCTCGCCGCGACCTTGTAGCCGGCCGCCTTCAGCGCCTTGCTGATCGCAGCACCGATGCCGCGCGTACCACCCGTGACCAATGCAACACGTGCCATATTGTATTCCTTCCCTCGACGTTTCCTTGGGCGCTTCTAGAGATTTGAGTGATCGTTTTTACTGACGGATTATGCGGGTGGATTGACGGACATCAAGAACAAAACGCCCGGCGGTGAGCCGGGCGCATGTCTTTAGTCGAGGCTTACGCGGTTGCGAAGAATATTTGAGTTGCAACCGCCGCCTTTTTAGTCGCGTGCAACGCACGCGTTACATTTTAATCGCGAGCAATGCACATCGCGATGCCCATGCCGCCGCCGATGCACAGCGTGGCGAGGCCCTTCTTCGAATCGCGCTTCTGCATCTCGTGCAGCAGCGTCACCAGCACGCGTGCGCCGGAGGCACCGATCGGGTGACCGATCGCGATCGCGCCGCCGTTGACGTTGACCTTCGAGGTATCCCAGCCGAGGTCCTTGTTGACGGCGCAGGCCTGCGCCGCGAAGGCTTCGTTGGCCTCGATCAGATCGAGATCGCCGACGTTCCAGCCGGCCTTCTTCAGCGCCAAACGCGAGGCCGGGATCGGGCCGGTGCCCATGATCTTCGGATCGACGCCGGCATGCGCCCAGGAGACGATCCGGGCGATCGGCTTCTTGCCTTCCTTGGCCGCCTGCTTCGCGGTCATCAGCACGACGGCAGCGGCGCCGTCATTGATGCCGGATGCGTTGCCGGCCGTCACCGTGCCGTCCTTCTCGAAGGCCGGCCGCAGCTTGCCCATCGCATCGAGGGTTGCGCCATGGCGCGGATATTCGTCGGTATCGACCACCACGTCGCCCTTGCGGGTCTTGATGGTGACCGGAACGATTTCGTCCTTGAACTTGCCGGCCTTCTGCGCAGCCTCCGCCTTGTTCTGCGAAGCGACCGCGAACTCGTCCTGCTGGGCGCGGGTGATCTGAAATTGCTTGGCCACGTTCTCGGCGGTGTTGCCCATGTGGTAGCCGTTGAAGGCATCCCACAGGCCGTCCTTGATCATGGTGTCAACGAATTCGAGGGCACCCATCTTGACGCCACCGCGCAGGTGCTGGGCGTGCTGGGCCATGCTCATGGACTCCTGCCCACCGGCGACCACGATGTCGGAATCGCCGTTGACCAGCGCCTGATAGCCGAGCGCGACCGAGCGCAGACCCGAACCGCAGAGTTGGTTGACGCCCCAGGCCGGGCTATCCACGGGGATGCCGGCCGCGATCGAGGCCTGGCGGGCCGGGTTCTGGCCCTGTCCAGCGGTCAGAATCTGGCCCATGATGACCTCGGAGACCCTGCCGGGCTCGATGCCACCGCGCTCCAGCGCTGCCTTGATGGCAATGGCGCCGAGGTCGTGGGCGGGAAGGGTCGCGAAGGCTCCGTTGAAGCTTCCGACCGCGGTGCGGGCGGCGCTGACGATGACGACATCGTCTGACATGGGCATCTCCTGGGGCTTGAGGTTCTTTGAAATGGGGGCAGGCAGGCGATCAGAAAAGGCTCGCCAGTCTCACCCAGCATCCTGTTAATGTCGTTGCGGCATGTCAATCGGCCGAGGGGCAGATTCATACCGCAGCGCACTCAGAATAGCGCATCTGTCGATTTCGCAAGCAAGTTTTTGCTCTGCAATTAACCGTGGCGCACAAAACGGTAGCGTGAGCCCTTTGAAAATGCTTATTTTGTTGCGTTGCGTACTCTTCCCGCCCTGCGGCATAGCCCGCCGGGTTCCCGTTCTCAGCGTTTGCAAGTGAGAGCCCATGGCGAAATCAGACCAACCCACCACAATCAAAAAATACGCTAACCGCCGGCTCTATAACACCGGAACGAGCACCTATGTGACGCTGGAAGACCTCGCGGCCATGGTGAAGGAAGGCGAGGATTTCTTGGTTTATGACGCCAAGACCGGCGACGACATCACCCGCTCGGTACTCGCCCAGATCATCTTCGAGCAGGAGAACAAGGCCGGCCAGAACCTCCTGCCCACCACCTTCCTGCGCCAGCTGATCCGCTTCTACGGCGACAGCATGCAGATGGTGGTGCCGAAATATCTGGAGCAGTCGCTCGCGACGCTGACCCAGGAGCAGGAGAAATTCCGCAAGCAACTCGCCAACACCCTGTCCGGCACACCCTTTGCGCCGCTGGAGGAGCAGGTCCGCCGCAACATGGAGCTGTTCCAGCAGACCTTCTCGATGTTCAAGCCGTTCGCGACCCCACAGCGCTCCGCCACGCCGGAGCCTGAGCCCGAAGCCAACGGCGAGGCGCCGAAGAGCGACAACATCGACGAGCTGCGTCAGCAGATGAAGGACATGCAGGAGCGCCTCGAGCGGATGTCGAAAAAGGAGGAGTAGGCTCCTCTGTCGCGCGTGTCCCGGGCGCAACGAGCACGCTGTCCACCGCTGCACTGACACCGCCCCGAGGTCGTCCTGGCGAAAGCCATACTCCCGGCCAGTGCGCGAGCCACGCCTCCCTTTCCACCGCCGTCATTCCCCGCGAAGGCGGGGAATCCAGTACGCCGCGGCTTATCGTTTCATAACGAACGTCTCGGAGTACTGGATCGCCCGATCAAGTCGGACGATGACACCGAGAGTAGGGCACGCGCGTGCCTCGATCTCGTCATCAAGAGTGCAGGCAATCGCGCCGCTCATCCCACTCACATCCCAGATCGCGGATACATCTTCTCGCCGGACACAGTCATTTTCCCAACGATCAGTTGCAGAATCCGCATCCGCGGTCACGGTCCGTAAACTAAAGCGTTTAAGACAATCTTCCCGGATGGCCGCTTAAGCTCCGCCTCGCCGATTACGCCCGTTCATTGTCCCGCGACTGACGAAGCGCCCTTGCCGATGACGACGCCCAGCAAGACAGAGCCGCGCGCGAGCGTCCAGCATGGGCCTGAAGCCTTGCTCGCGCTCAGCCAGCTTGCGCTCGATCGCATGGAGCAGGGTGTCTGCGTCTACGATTCCGACAACCGGATCGTGCTGTTCAACCGCCGCTATGTCGACCTCTTCGACATGTCGCCCGAGGTAGTGCGCCCCGGGACGAGCTATCGCGAGGTGCTGGCTCACAGTGCTTCGCGCGGCAACTTTCCAACGAGCGAGATCGACAAGCTCTATCGGGAGCGCGTCGCGCAGATCGCGAACGGCAAGCGCTTCCGGACGGAGCAGCGGCTCTCCAGTGGCCTTGTCCTGGCGCTCGATCTGAAGCCGCTCCCCGAGGGCGGCTGGATGACGATCTGCGACGACGTCACCCGCCTCGACCGGCTCGAGGCAGAGCTGCGCATGCAGACCGAGCGCAGCCAGCATGCGCTCACCAACATGTCGCACGGTCTCATCATGTACGACGCGCAAGGCAGCGTGGTCGTCTGCAACGAGCAGTTTCTTCGCCTCTACAACCTCGACCCCGACATCGTGAAGCCCGGCGTGTCGCACAGCGCCGTGATCGCGCACTGGGCCTCGCGCGGCAATCTGCCCGGCATGTCCGCGGAGAAATTCCACGACAGGCGGATGAACGATGTGCGCGCCAAGAACTCGGATGCCGTGCTCGTGATGCGCTACGACGGTCGAATGGTGCAGGCGATATCGCGCTTCCTGCCCGACGGCGGCTGGGTGACGGTGCACGAAGACGTCACCGAGCGGCTGCGGTACGAGGAGGCGTTGAAGCAGCAGAATTTCATGCTCGACGCGGCTCTTGAGAACATGGCGCACGGGCTCGCCTTCTACGACGGCGACATGCGGCTCAAGGTCTGCAACAACCGCTACCGCGAGATCTACCGGCTGTCGCTCGAGGAGACCAGGCCGGGCACGCATCTCGCCGAACTGATCGAGCGGTCGATGGCGAATGGTGCCTTCGCATCCGAGTACAGTCCGCAGCAGATCCTGGAAGCCGCCCGCGCACGCATCGCGAGCCGCGACGACTCGTCGATGCGGCGGAGCATGGCCAACGACACCGTCGTCTCGGTGCGCTACTGCGCGCTACCCGAGGGCGGCTTCGTCGCAACCTACGAGGACATCACCGAGCGCGAACGCGCGGTCGAGGAGCTCAGCGAGCAGTACCGCCGGTTCGACGCGGCGCTGAACAACATGAGTCAGGGGCTGTGCATGCTCGACAGCCATCTGCGGGTCATCGTCTGCAATACCCGTTACATCGAGATGTTCGGCCTGTCGCCCGAGATCGTGAAGCCCGGCGTCTCCATGCGCGAGATCATGGAGCATAGCTGCGCGCTCGGCATCAATCCGAACACGACGGCAGCCGCACTCTATGCCGACTATATCGAGCGGCTGCGCGAGGGCGCCCATACGCTGCACCGCCATTTGAGCGACGGTCGCATCATCAAGCTCAACCACTCCCGGATGTCGCGTGGCGGCTGGGTTGTTACCTACGAGGACGTCACCGAGCGCCACAAGACGCAGGCCCGCGTCGCGCATATGGCGCGGCACGATTCGCTGACCGACTTGCCCAACCGCGTGCTGTTCCGCGAGAAGATGGGCGAGGGCCTGAGCGAGGTGGCGACCGCCGGCGGCGCGATGGCCGTGCTGTGCCTCGACCTCGACAATTTCAAGACCGTCAACGATCGGCTGGGACACGCCGCCGGCGACCGGCTGCTGCGCTGGGTCGCGGCGCAGCTGAAGGAGCAGGCGGGCGAGCACGCCACCGTGGCGCGACTCGGCGGTGACGAATTCGCGCTGATCCAGCGCGGGCCGCAGCCGGAAGCGGCCGAAAAGCTGGCGCGCCGCCTGATCGAGATCATCGGCCGCCCCCCGCCCCTCGAAAACCAGTCTATCCATGTCGGCGTCAGCATCGGCATCGCAGTCGCGCCCGATCACGGGCTCGACGCGGACGAGCTGATGAAATGCGCCGACCTCGCACTCTATGGCGCGAAGGCCAAGGGGCGCGGCGCCTGTCAGATCTTCGAGCCCGCGATGGAGGAAGAGGCCCGCGCGCGGCACGCGCTGGAGGCGGACTTGCGCGGTGCGCTCGAGGGGCACGAATTTCATCTGACGTTCCAGCCGCAGGTTCGCCTCGACACGTCCGAATTGACCGGCTTCGAGGCGCTGCTGCGCTGGAGACATCCTTCGCGCGGCATGGTCTCGCCGGCGGAGTTCATTCCGATCGCGGAGGAGACCGGGCTGATCGTTCCCATCGGCGAATGGGTCTTGCGCACGGCGTGCGCGACGGCGGCAAGCTGGCCGGACATGAGCATCGCGGTGAACCTGTCACCGGTGCAATTCCGCGCGCGCGGTCTCGTCGCCATGATCACGAGCGCACTCGCCGAGGCCGGCCTTGCGCCGCACCGGCTCGAGCTCGAGGTCACCGAGACGGCGCTGCTCGACGACAGCGAGGCCACGATCGAGATCCTGCATCAGCTCCGTTCGCTCGGCGTGCGCGTCAGCCTCGATGATTTCGGCGTCGGCTATTCCTCGCTCAGCTATTTGCGCAAGTTTCCATTCGACCGCATCAAGATCGACCGCTCCTTCGTCGGCACGCTCGGCGAATGTCCGGAAAGCGTCGCCATCGTCCGCACCATCGCCAGCCTCGGCTCGGTGCTCGGCGTCGAGACCACGGCGGAAGGCGTCGAGACCTCCGACCAGCTCGACTTCGTCCGCGAATGCGGCTGCACCGCCGTGCAGGGATTTTATTTCGGCAAGCCATGCCCGGCCGCGGAAGTCGGGCGCGTGATCGAAAGGCTGAGTGCGATACGGCAAGTGGCGTGAGGCGTCCGTCTGGACTGCTTCGCTAACCCGCACCAAAAATCGTAGGGTGGGCAAAGGCGCGCTTGCGCCGTGCCCACCATCCCTCCACCATTGCGACAGAAGTGGTGGGGGCACGCTTCGCTTTGCCCACCCTACGATTCCTACCCCGCCGCGGGCACCACGCTGTCTTGCGGCGTGCCCCACCGCCGTTCGGCTGAGGCGAGGCCGATCAGGCGGCCCTGGATGTAGTCGCAGCCCCAGTCGCGCAGCATGTTTGCTGCGTCCTCGTCCTGCACCCATTCTGCGACCGTCTTGATGTCGAGGCGGCGGGCGAGGTCGATCAGGGTCTGCACGAAGGCGCGGTCGTCCGCGGAACGGGTCATGTTCTGCACGAAAGCGCCGTCGATCTTGACGATGTCGACGCCGAGCTTGCGCAGATTCCGGAACGAGGTGTAGCCGGCGCCGAAATCATCGATGGCGATGCGGCTGCCGAAATGCTTGAGACGGCCGACGAAGGCGCGAACGTCGTCGATGTCCTGGATCGCCACCGTCTCAGTGATTTCGACGATCAGCCGCTCGGCAACGCCCGGATGGGCCTGCATCAGCGATTCGATCGACGCCCACCAGTCGGGATCCATGGTGGTATCCGGCGAGATATTGAGGCTGAGCCTGACCTCGGGGCAAGCGGCAAGCTCGGCGACGACGAGCTCGAGCACCCGGTGGTCGACAAGGCGGATGAGGCCGAGCCGCTCGGCCACCGGCACGATGTCGGGCGCGAGCAGCGTCCGCCCGTCGCCCTGCTCCATCCGCACCAGACATTCGTAGAATGCGCCGTCGCGCGTCGCGGCCGAGACCACCGGCTCATAGGCGAGCACGATGCGGCGATCGTTCAGCGCGGTGACGATCTCGTCGGTGACGCGGATGTTGACGCGGCGCTGCGCGTCGCGCTCCGCATTCGGACGCCAGGTGCCGAGCGAGCCGGCGCGGCGGCGTTTTGCGGCGTCGAGCGTCTCGTGCGCGCGGTTGATCGCTTCATCGGTATTGCGGGCATAGCGGGGAACGCTGACCGCACCGATCGAGGCGGTGACCGAGACCGGGCCCGATTTGGTCGGCACCACTTCGTCGCGGATACCGGCGAGGAAGCGTTCGGCGGCGACGTTCATGTCGTCCACGGTGCAGTTCTTCAGGATCAGGCCGAACTTGTTGCCCGAGAAGCGCCCGAGCACATCGCCGCCGCGAAGCCGCGCGCGAATGCGTTTTGCCACGTCGAGGATCACGGCGTCCGCAACGTCGAAGCCGAAGGCGTCGTTGACACGGGCGAGATGATCAATGCCGACCAGCATGAAGGCCGATGCCGAGCGGAAACGCGTAGACTCTTCGATCGCCTCCGCGAGCGCCGCGATCAGATGGGTGCGGTTGAGCTCGCCGGTCAGGGGATCGAGCCGGGCGAGCTTTGCAAGCTCCTCGTCGCGGGCGTGGCGCTCATTGTTGATGCGGACGGCGCCGATCGCACGGACCGGCCGGCCATCGGGACCTGCGAACCAACGGCCGGTCTCCTCGATCCAGACCACGGGATCGGAGGCGCTCATGCGCACGCCATATTCGGCCCGGTATGGCGTGCCGTCGGAGCCGTGCACGGCCGGCAACTGGGCCAGCGCGGCCATGCGCAGCGATTGCGACGGCTCGATCAGGCGGGCGAATTCCGCGCCGGTCGCCAGCCGCTCGGCCGGGATGCCGGGGAAGACGGAACCGACCTGCTCGCCCCACTGAATTGCATCGCTCGCGATATCCCAGATGAAGACGGCCTCGCCGAGGGAGGCCAGGATGTCGGAGGCTTGCGGCAGGGCAGCGGTCAAGGGTGCCTCGTTTCGGGACAGCGGAGACGGTCTCGCAACCTGAGGATAGTGCGAGATTCGGCTTTGACCCTAGGCAAAGTTCATAAACAATTTGGAAACCACGTTTCGAAGCTGCTCCGGAACCGGAACGGCCTGGCCGGCATAGACCTTGCGAGTACCTCACACGCACGGCGACCCGCGTCCCGAAACGCGACAGTCTCGCCGGATTTGAGCCGGATCAACGGTGTTTGCGATGGTGAGTACGGATCGAGCAGGGGAAGCGGAAGGCGGCACTGGGACCGCCCTGGTCCCGCTCACCCCGACGCTTGAATGGGCCCACAAGGTGGTGGTGCTGCCGCGCCCGGACCCGAGCTTCGTCACCCAGCTCATTGCCAATGCCGAGCACGTGCCGCAGACAAGCCGGCTGCGCCGGGCGAGCCCTGCCGACGCGAACATGGCCTATGGACTTAAGCACCCCCTGGGCACCGTAAGCGCCAGGACGCGCCAGGTGGCGTGAGAAGCGTCGGTTAGTTTCTCGATCGAAGCCCCGGACTCGCTGCACCTCTCCTGCTTGCGGGGGAGGTCGGCGCGAAGCGCCGGGTGGGGGCTCTCGCCCCATCGGGAATGTTCATTGCGGAAACACCCCCACCCCAGCCCTCCCCGCAAGCGGGAGAGGCGCGTACCGACCAAGCGGTTACAGAGGACCCAATCTCAGTCAGCGCTGCGGCGTATCGGGCGAGGCCGGCGTGCCGTTGCTCGGCTGGAGATGCGGCGAAGCGATTTCCGGCGAAGGCGCGGCTTGCGGAGTTTTTGGCGCGGGGTGATCCATCAGCACGGATTCGGCGACGGACTGCGCGGATGGTGTAGGTGCAGGAGGCGCGACCGGCGCGGGCTGTGGCGCAGGCGTCATGCGCGGCTCGACGACCGGTTCATCCGCCTGCTCCTCGACCTGACGGCGCGCCTTGCGCGGTGCCGGTGCGGCCTCGGTGACATAGGCGCGACGACGCGTGCGCTGGGCGACGCCGCCGATGAAATCGGCCATCGCGAGCAGCACCAGCAGGAAATAGATGGAGTTGCCGAATTTGGGCCACATCACGAATTCGGCCACGGCCGCGCCGAACACGATCAGCGACAGCAGATGGTCCATCAGGAACTTTGCGCCGGGCCGCGCACCCTTCACGACCTCGAGGAGCAGCAGCACAATTCCGAGCGCGAGCAGGAGATCGCCTAGCGTGACCGGCCACAGCTCGCCCGTGATCATCGGCACCTTGAACAGCACATCCGTGAAGGACACGGTGGGCATCAGGAAAACGATGATGTTGTAGACCGCGAGCGGAATGAGAAGCAGCGGGAAACCGACCATCGCGTGTGCGCCTTCCTGATCGTGACATCCGGGCAGGACAATGCGGCGGCGAAGCGTTTGCTCCGCCGCCGTCACCGTCTTAACTCACTGATTGGCCGAATCCAGGCAGGCGAAACGCCCCCGCCTGTCGATACGCCGGCCTCAGGACTCTTTCTTCTTCAGGACCTGCCGGCCCTTGTACATGCCGGTCTTGAGGTCGAGATGGTGCGGACGGCGGAGTTCGCCGGAATCCTTGTCCTCGACATAGGTCGGCTTCTTCAGCGCGTCAGCCGAGCGGCGCATGCCACGGCGCGACGGCGAGGTTTTTCTTCTCGGAACGGCCATTATCAATATCCTCTAGGGATTGGTGTTCGGGGCATCGTCCAGCCTTCCGGACGGCTCAGCACCCGCAAACGGGGCGAGCTGAATGCCGATCAAGGCCGGGCTTATAGAGGAAGGCTGTTCGTAAAGCTAGGGTTTTGGGCCGGAAAAAGCGCCCGAAATGGGCTCAAAATCCGCGATTTTCCCGCCAACATGTCGAAACGGCCTGCGCCCGCGCCATATAGGTCACCGCCAGTCGCCGCACCCCCGGTCCCGGGGTGCGGGCACTGCGCTTGACCGGGTTCGGCAGAATCGAGGCCAGAAGTCCTGCCTCGCGGGGCGAGAGGCTGGCGGCGGACTTGCCGAAGGCATAGGTGCTGCCTGCTTCGACGCCGAACTGCCCCTGCGGCCCGAGCTCGGCGATATTGAGGTAAATCTCCAGAATCCGCGGCTTGGGCAGCACGAAATCGATCCACAGCGCCAACGGAAACTCCAGCACTTTCCGGACGGGGTCCCGTCCCTGCCAGAGGAACAGGTTCTTGGCCACCTGCTGGGTGATGGTGGAGGCGCCGCGGAACGGAGTTCCGTCCTCCTGCGCGTCGTCGATCGCCTCGCGCAGCGCGCCCCAGTCGATGCCGTGATGCTTGCAGAAATGGGCATCTTCGGCGGCGACCACCGCGCGCGGCAAATAGGGCGACATCGCCGAAAGATCGATCCATTGCCGCTGCATCGGTGCGCCACGCAGACTGCGCCAGGCCATCAATGTCGAAACCGGGTGGCCGGTGCGGTAGAAGGGCGCGATTACGTAGGGCAGGAGCGCCACGGCGGTCAGCACCAGAGCCAGGGTTTTGACGATGCGAAAAATCGACCTTGTCCTGCGCCAAAATGAAAGTGATGAACGGCCCCAGCGATTAAGCCTGTGATAATTCGGGCCTTTTCCAGCAGTTTTAAGGCGTTCCAAGTGATTGACGGAAGCGCCTGCATAAAGGATTGTCCGGCCGAATTTTAGTTCTGGAGCCTTTCTTGATGACCGGCACGACCCCGTCCGATTTCGCCAACCGCCTGGACAAGACCGCTGACGATACCGAGGCCCTGCTGGCCAAGCTGTTGTCGGACGGCATCCTGCCAGACGAGATCGCGCGCCCCAAGCGGCTGATGGACGCCATGCGCTATTCGAGCCTCGGCGGGGGCAAGCGCTTGCGGCCGTTCCTGGTGGTCGAGAGCGCCGCGGTGTTCGGCGTGCCGCGCGAGGCTGCACTGCTCGTGGGTGCCGCGCTCGAATGCATCCACTGCTATTCGCTGATCCATGACGATCTGCCGTCGATGGACAATTCCGACCTGCGCCGCGGTCGCCCGACGCTGCACAAGCAGACCGACGACGCCACCGCGATCCTCGCCGGCGACGGCCTCTTGACGCTCGCCTTCGACGTCGTGACCCGCGACGAGATCCATCGCGACGCCAATGTCCGGCTCTTGTTGACGCGCGCGCTGGCGCGCTGCGCCGGCATCGGCGGCATGGTCGGCGGGCAGATGCTCGATCTCGCCGGTGAAGGACGCTTCGGCGATCGCGAACCGGTCGACGTCGCGCGGATCCAGCAGATGAAGACCGGCGCGCTGCTGCGCTATGGCTGCATCGCCGGCGCGATCCTCGGCCAGGCCTCACACAAGGAGTATCAAGCGCTCGACGATTACGGCCGCGCGCTCGGCGAAGCGTTCCAGATCGCCGACGATTTGCTCGACGTCGAGGGCGATGCGGCAGCGCTCGGCAAGCCGTCCGGCCAGGACGCGGCGCTCGGCAAGACCACCTTCGTCACCCAGCTCGGCATCGAAGGCGCCAAGCAGCGCGTGCGTGACCTGCTCGCGCGCGCAGACGCCGCCGTCTCGATCTTCGGTGATCGCGCCGCGGTGCTGCAGGCTGCCGCGCGGTTCGTGGCCGAGCGGAAGAACTGATCGAACGATGACGGACGGCGGCAAAGAAGATCCCGTCCTCGTCCGCTTCCGGAAGATGTCGCGGCCGGTGCGCGTGGTTTATGCGCGGCCGAGGACCTTCATCGCGCTAACCGCGGGCATTCTGGTTGCTCTGCTGCTGCCGGGCTCGTTCCGGCCGGTGACGCGGCTGTTGCTTGGCTGGGACGCGCTGATCACGGTCTATCTCATGCTGGTCTACAGCATGATGCTGAACCAGGACCACAGCCACATCCGCCGGGCCGCCGTCATGCAGGACGACGGTCGTTTCGTCATCCTGCTGGTAACGGCGGTCGGCGCATTCGCGAGCATCGCTGCCATCGTCGCCGAGCTCGGCACCCATCGCGGCGTCGGCGAGCTTTCGCTCGCGATTGCCACGATCGGACTTTCGTGGGCGGCGGTGCACACGACCTTCGCGCTGCACTACGCCCATGACTATTACCGCCACACCAAGCCGGGCGGCCTGCAATTTCCGAGCGGCGACAAGGATGACCACGCCGACTACTGGGACTTCGTCTATTTTTCCTTCGTGATCGGCATGACTGCGCAGGTCTCCGACGTCGGCATCACCGACAAGACCATCCGCCGCACCGCGACTGCGCACGGCATCGTCTCGTTCATCTACAACACCGCGCTGCTCGCGCTGACGGTAAACATCGCGGCAAGCGCGATCGCGACGTAGGCTGCGGCAACAAGCTTTCGCTAGTCGCAGATCTCGGGGTTGGGGTCGGCGCCATAGCCGCCGCCGCCGCGATATCCGAGATGACAGCCGCGCTTGACCGGGCGGCAGATGAGGTCGTTGCAATAGATCTGACCGCTGCCTCCGGAAGCGCGGCCTCCGGCTGCCGTCGCGGCGGCGCCGGCCTGCGGACGCGGTTTTGCCGGGCGATCCTGCTGCTGGCCGTCGTCGCGCTTGGCAGTGCTCGCGGGCTGCTTGGCGCGCTTCTTCTCGCATTCATTGTCGTCGTTCAGCACATAGCCGTCGCCGCAGACGATCTTGGTGCACTTGTCGCCATCCGACTTGTAGCCGCGATCGCAGACCAGCGGGCAGACCCGTGACGGCTTGGCCTTGACCGCGTCGAGCGCATCGGTGCTTGCGACCTTCACGTCGAGCTTGGTGCCGGCATAGCGGTTGAACTGCGACAGCGAGCGCTGCGACGCCGTGTTCCAGTTGCCGTCGGCTTGCCCTGAGAAGCAGCCGACGCGGCCGAGTTCGGTCTGCACCGAGCGGGTCAGATCGGCTGGTGCGCTCGGCGTCAGCGCGGCAACGTTGGTGCCGGGCGTATTGTTGGCCTTTGCGGTCGAGACAGCGGGCGTCGCGGCCGCCAGATTGACGCGCTGCTGCTCGGCGGCGGCCGCCTGCTGCTGTGCCTGCTCCTTGACCTTCTGGGCGGTGAGCTGCGCCTGCTCGGCGGCTTTCGCATCGGCCTCGGCCCTGGCCTGGGCATCCTTCTGCGCGCCCGCCGCGGCAAGACGATCGCGCTCGGCTTCCGCCTGCTTCGCCTTTGCGGTTGCCGCCGCGTGCACCTCTTCGGCCGCGATCTTGTCGAGCTGGAGTTTTGCCAGGCTCGAATAGAAGCCGTCCGGATGCTGGACAAGGAACGCATCCCACGCCGCCTTGTTGCCGACCTGGAGCGCGAGCTCGTAATCGCGCCGCACCTCGGCCTGCGCATTGACGGCGGGCTGGGCCGGCGCCACCACCGCGACCTTGGCCGGCACCAGCGGTACGTCGTCGCCGCCGAGCGAGCCATAGACGAATGGCTCCTGCTTGTTGTTGGTGGTCTTCAAGACGTCGTCGCGCACGAAGCCGAAGGCGCGGCGGACGTCGAGCCCCGGCGTCGTCAGATGCTTCGACAACGCCATCGTGAACGGGCTGTTGCCGCCGTCGCCGTCCTGCGCCGTGGAGCCGGCCTTGGCCGAATAGGCAATCAGCGTGTTGGGGCTGGTCGGCTCGACCTGGGCGAGGCCGCGCCCGATGCCGCGCGAGGCGATCGTGCGTTTCATGGACTTGCCGAAGGGATTGTCGCGGCAGGCGTCGAGGATCACCAGACGAAGCTGCTTGGCAGGCTCGATCGCGACCAGGACGCGATCGAGCGACAGCGCTTCGTCATAGACGTCGGTATCGCGCTCGAGCTTGGCGTCGACGGGGATCAGATAGTTCGCGCCGTCGACCTCGATGCCGTGGCCGGCATAATAGACGACAGCGAT
The DNA here is from genome assembly GCF_053572325.1 of Bradyrhizobium sp. UFLA05-112. Taxonomy (NCBI): domain Bacteria; kingdom Pseudomonadati; phylum Pseudomonadota; class Alphaproteobacteria; order Hyphomicrobiales; family Nitrobacteraceae; genus Bradyrhizobium; species Bradyrhizobium sp. UFLA05-112. Next base: position 44,772 of record NZ_JBANBK010000069.1, read on the forward strand.
ATCGGCATCGCGCGCGGAATCGGCGAATTCGCGCAGCGCGCGGCGCGTCTCCAGCGCCGGCAGGTCGTGGCGGGCGTCGACCACATCGAAGCCGGCCTCCTTCAGCGTCTTCGCGATGACGGCCCCGTCATTGTCGGGGTTCGCGAGTTGCGGCGCATTCTGATAGGCGGAATTGGAGAGCACCAGCGCGACGCGCTTGGCGGCAAAGGCCGGCCCGGCGCCGAGCAGCAGCGCGAGCGCGAGGAGAAGCGGACAAAATCTGAACAGGCTGCGCATCACCGAACTTCCAGCTCAAGGGAGAATTCGACACCCTCCCGACCTATCTAGCAACATCCGCGCCGCGCGCTTGTGACGGACGTCACAGCTTGTGATGGAGATCACGACGGGCCGTGCGTCAGCTCGCGGGGAAAGACCTTTTTGTTAGTCTCGCCAGAAGGGTAGCGGTTCGCAGGATCGGGAGCGTTTGCGAGTCGCTCAGCCCGCTCCGACATGCCCGCGGTGCTGCGGCAGATTGTCCGTGATCTCGTACCAGGGCGCCTTGGAGCCGACGAACATATGCGCGGTCGGGCGGATCGAGGGATCGTCGATCAGGGTTCCCATGGTGACGTGGACCCATTGGCCCTCGCGCACCACGGAATAGAGCAGCGAGCCGCAGCGGGCGCAATGCGCGTCGTGAGTTGCCGCCTCGTCGCCATAGATCAGCCGCGCGTCCTCGCCCGTGACCACGCGGAACTTGTGCCGCTCGATCCCGGCGAACGGCTTGAAGGCGGAGCCGGTGGTGCGGCGGCAGTTCGAGCAATGACAATTCAGCGCATAGACGAATTCATCCGCGACGTCGTACTGCACGGCGCCGCAGTAACATCTTCCGGCGAGGCGGCGACGGCTTGTCGTGCTTGTCACGATCCTTCTCCAGCGCAGAATACGGCGTGACACTGTAGCGGGTCGGCCAGCCCCTGCCGATCAGCTTTTCGCGACCAAATCGCTGGCGGATTCGCGAAGCCCGCCCTACGTTCTCCCGTCGCGCCAACGTGCCAGGGAAGGAGAGAAGCATGGGGTATGACCGCTCGAGTGTCGAGGCCGTGGTACAAGGCTATTTCGACGCGCTCTACGAAGGCGACGCCGACAAGCTCGGCGCGGTGTTCCACCCCTCCGCCGACCTGCGCTGGGTGGAAAAGGGCGAGCTCAAGATCCTGACGGTGCCGGACTGGCTCGCCTGGATACGCAAGCGGGCCTCTGCAAAGTCGGAAGGCAAGCCGCGCGAGGATTTCATCGTCACCATCGACCGCTCGGACGACAAGACCGCCTTCATCAAGGTCAAATGCCAACTGCCGCCTCGCTACTTCACCGACTATCTCGTGGCGATGAAGCTCGCCGGCGGCTGGCAGATCGTGTCGAAGTCGTATCGGTATGATTTGAAAGACTGAGGGACGGCGGCCACGAAGACGTTGGACGTCGCGCTCGAAAGCGTTCCCCAATTTTCGTCATTGCGAGCGTAGCGAAGCAATCCAGACTCTTTCCGCGGAGACGGTCTGGATTGCCTCGTCGCTGCGCTCCTCGCAATGACGGCTGGGAGAGATCGCGCGCTGCGTTCCCTCTACTCTAGGAGGGGGGCCACACTCGGCTCCAGCGCTCGCTGCACGTGCCGTCCTCTCACGACGGATACACCCCTTCCTGGGCTACCCCCTCCCCTCCCTCCCCCACAAGGGCAGGGCTATCGCATATGACGTCGGCGCTTACGCGCTGAAGTTTCCAAATCGTCATGGCCGGGCTTGTCCCGGCCATCCACGACCTTTCCCGCAGCACGAAGTACGTGGATGCCCGGGACAAGCCCGGGCATGACGAGATTGTGGCAGCGGCATGCCGAACCAACGCGATCCGCAAACGCGATAGCCCGCAAGGGGGAGGGTAGCGGAGTTCGCGGCGCCACTGTGCGTCACAAATTTGTCCGAGCTATCGATGAAACCCGTCGCGGATGCATCG
>NZ_JBANBK010000070.1:0-46293 GCF_053572325.1 Bradyrhizobium sp. UFLA05-112
GGTCGAATATCCCACTTCTCGATCAATCAGCCTCTGCACGAGGCGCGAGGTTTGGCATGTGCTTCATGCAAGCGGTAAGGCCGTAATGTCGGAGCCCGAGGATGAAGCCGGCGGCATGCAATCTCGGAACCCATACCGAATCCCGACCATCATAACGAGCTATCCCGGCTCCCGACGAGGAAGTCGGATCACATTGGAACCGTTCGCGACGTATCGGCCCCAAGCGTCCATCAACTGTCGCCGCTTCTTCAATGCATTGCCACGCCGGTAGGCTTGCTCCGTTTGGTCGCCCACCTTGTGGGCCAATGCCATTTCCGCAATTTCGCGTTCGAATCGCGTTTCGTCACCCGCCCAATCGCGGAAACTGGACCGGCAACCGTGCGTCGTCATCGCCGGATAAACTGCTTTAAGTGCGTGGAGCACGGCATTCATGCCGAGCGGCTTGGTGTAGTCCTTCGACCACTGCCCGGCAAACACGTAGGCATCGGGCGCGGCGTCCTTCGGAATGACCGCTTTCAAGATCGCGATAGCGCGGTCGCAGAGCGGCACTTCGAAATCCTTGCCTTCAGGATCGTCCTCCGTCTTCATCCGGTCCGCCGGGATGGTCCAAAGCCGTTCCGCGAAGTCCACCTCGCGCACGCGCATGAAACGGGCTTCACTGGTCCGCACGGCTGTTAGGATGATGTATTCAGCGGCAAGGTTCACGGCCGTGTCGGCCGCTTCGTGCTTGCCGTGCAGTGCCCGCACGATGCCGGGCACGTCCTTGTAGGGCGCGGCCTTGTGGTGGCGCTTTGACCGCTTCGGCTTCGGCAAGAGCGGCTTCAGGGTCTTCCACATGGCGGGGTTCTTGCTGGATCGGAGCCCCTTGGCATCCGCAACGTCGAGCACGCGCTCAATCCGGCTTCGCGTCTCACGCGCCGTGCGGTTGATCCTCATCCATATCGGCGACAGGATCGCCAACACGTCGTTGGTGGTGATGTCAGCAAGCTTCTTCGCCCGGATGGGTTTGCATCGCACCTCAAGGTCCCGCTTCCAGTCCGCGAGCGTATTCTTGCCTTTGAAGCCTGCCTTGATCGATGCCAAGAAGGCATCGGCGAATAGTCCGAACGTGGTGCCTGCCACCGCTTCGGCCCGTCGCTCCGTCGCCGGGTCCTTACCCTGGAGCAGCATCTTGCGGGCATCTGCTGCCTTGAGGCGAGCATCGGCGGGCGACAAGCCGTCCTTGCCCTTCCCCTTGGCTGGGCCAAGACCGATCTCTCGGCGCTTGCTGGTGCCGCGCACACGGTACAGGAAAATCCATTGGCGCCGCCCGTGTGCGCCGGCCTCGATTGCGAGGTAGAGCCCACCGCCATCGCTGTAGCGTCCGGGCTTAGCGATTGTCTCCGCTTCACGCGCGGAGAGCTTGTGCAACTGCCTCTTGGCCATTCCCGCCCCACCATCCGCCCCACCATTGAACACGGATCGCGGTGAATTCCGGCGAACTTCCGTGAACGATGGCGGAATGTAATGCGGGAATTATAGCAGAACTAACAAGCGGTTAGAAGCTATCAGCGAGCCGCAGTGAACGCTGGCGGAATTGCCCCGCAGACGGGGTGATGCCAGTCGCGCCTTACTTTTTTCTGCGGGGCCACTGTCTCCCATCGGATTACATTCCCCAGTCCGGATAGCGATTGTCATACGGATCAGGCTGACGATCGAATGGTGCTGGGTGGTAGGGGATCGGCCGCCCAGGCGTTGCGTAGGCAAAGCCAGGAACAGTATCTACGACCACGCCTTGCTTGCCGCGCACAACCCCATGTCGGCGGTGTGAGTGAGAGGCCGCAGCGGCGCTAGCCGATGCACACAAAGCGATCAAAAGGATCAGGGCTGAGATCGACCGCATCGTATCTCGCTCCCGTCGATTGCTGCGCACGTACAATTACCACGCCAGCATGGCCTGCCGTAGCTGATCCAGAGGCCAAGCTCCGTGCTCTCGCCGACCCGCCTGATGGTGAAGACGGCTCGAGGATGTCGCTGATGTCATCCTTGTCGATGCCGAGGAAGTTATCGGACACTTTGAACAGAACTTCGTTGCCTTGCGCACGGTCGAGACCACGAACTGCGCAACCCGTACCGGGCATCGCGTCGACAGCGTCCTCCACCATATGGACGATCAGTTAGTGCAACTGGCCCTGCTGATTATTTCCGAACGACATGGCCGTGGAGCAGGGCGGCCGAGCCGGACTTCGCAACCTCGTGTGCGATCATCCGGCTAGCGCTGGGAAGCCAAGAAGGCCGCCCCGCTGAGTCTTCGGATTGGCGCTAGTGGAAACGCCCGCCTTCGCAGTGCCGGTATTCTTGACGGCTGCGACGATCGCGACACTTCCGGTAGTTGCGCCACGACATGGGTACACGTCGAAACGTTAAGACTGGCTAAAGCAGATCATTCGAATCGCGCGCGACACAACCAAGGATGCGCGGCAAGTTGCCACATACACGGAATCCGCGATCACGCTGCGCCTGACCGCGCCGCGCCGCCCAGCCACTCGCGCCCTTCCGCATAAAGCTTCTCGACCTCGGCGCCGGTCAGGCCGGGCATGTCGCGCTTGACCTTGTAGCCGATCAACTCCTGCATGTAGCCGAGGTGGCGGTAACCTTCGGGAAGCGCCGCCAAGCGCTCAGCCTCGAGCCGGAGGACCGCGGCGGGATCGATCGGATCGAGCCGGTCCTTCTCATAGATCGGCTGGCGGCGGACGATGCCCCATTGGCCCTGCCGCTTCTCCAGGAAATCGTAGAAGCGTCCGGTGCAGACCACGTCGCAGACGACGTCGTGGACCGGCGCCCGCTGCGAGATCGTCATCTTGGTCTGCGCGATGGCGCGCTCGCCGGCGAGATCGATGCTGGTGCCGCCGAGGAAGTGCAGGATGCGCACACCCTTGGCAAAACCTTCGCGGCTCACCCGGATGAAGTCCGCCGCCGGGCCCTGAAACCAGGTCGCCGACATCCAGCCCTCCGCATGCCAGACTGTGGCAAAGCGCTCCCAGTCACCAGCGTCGCGCCAGACCACCCAGTTCTCGAGGAGATCGCGGATAGCGAGGCGATCGAGCTGTGACTGATCGAGCATGGGCAAATTCTCCGGACAGATCCGGCCGCCTCGCGACCGTTTCCATCACCTATGGAGGACGAATTCCGCGGCCGTCAAGCGCGCCGGACGAACAACAAAAATCCGGCACACCCTCGTCGGCGCGCCGGATTAGTTCGTCACGACGTTCTATGTCTTGCGCCGCAGCTTCGTTATGCCGCGGGCGCCTTCGTTACGCCGCGGGCGCCTTGCTTACGCCGCGGGCGCCTTGGGCGTGCGGTTGCGGGAGTTGCGCTGGAAGAACAGTGCCTGGCTCGCCACCGCCGAGACCATCGCGGGCTGGAACGGCTTTGAGATCAGGAACGCCGGCTCCGGCCGCTCGCCGGTAAGGAAGCGCTCCGGATAAGCGGTGATGAACACCACCGGCACCTCGAAGCTGCGCAGGAGCTCGTTGACTGCGTCAAGGCCCGAGGAGCCGTCGGCAAGCTGGATGTCTGCGAGGATCAGGCCGGGCCGCTTGTTCTTGGCGAGCGCCACTGCATCCGCATGCGTGCGGGCCACGCCGACAACGTTGTGCCCGAGATTCTTCACGAGGCTCTCGAGGTCCATCGCGATGAAGGTCTCGTCCTCGATGATCAGCACATCGGTCGCGATCTCCGCCGCCATCTCGCGGCCTGCAGCATCCGCGAGCTTGCGCGTTTCGCCGACGTCGGTGCCGAGGATGAAGGCAACCTCTTCCTCCGAAAATCCCTCGAGCGACAGCAGCAGGAAGGCCTGGCGCGGCAAGGGCGTAATGTTCGACAGCCGTCGCTCCGGCGGCATCGGCAACGTCGTCACCTCAGCATCGTCGTTGAGCGAGACCGAATTCCAGATCTGGGTGAACAGCCGGAACAGGCCGGCACGCGGTCCGTGGCTCTCATCGAGCACCGACGGATCCCCGAGCATGGCTTCCAACATGGCTGCGACATAGGCGTCGCCGGACGGCTGGCTGCCCGTCAGGGCACGCGCGTACCGGCGCAACAACGGCAAGTGTTCAGCAACAAGCTGTGATCGGGACATCCCCACTCCATTCGTCTTCGGGCCAGACATCGGCCAGGGGCGGCCCGGGTTCCCCTGCTGGCGTGACTACGCTTCAACCACAGAAAAGTTCCGGAACGGCTGGAACTTTTTGTGCAACTTCGCATTAGGCCTTACTAGGGAACGGCTCCCGGTTGAGAAAATTTCTCGATTTGACAGTGACTTAACTCGGGGAAACGTGGAACAGGTCATGAAAGATCTCAAATCTCAAGCCAGTAGAAACACGACCCCCGGCAAGGGAGGGCTGACACCGGAAATCCAATCCCGGATCGGCCATCAATTGCGCGCCATGTACGACGACGTCGTGCGGCAGGGGGTTCCCGAGCGGTTCGCCGAGCTGATCAAGAAGCTTGATGCGCCGGGAGGAACACCCCAAGATCAAACCAATGGGGGATCCAACGACAACAATGGGAGGGACTAATGCCTCTCACGGAATCCCTGCGCGACGACATCCTGGCAGCAGTCCCGAGCCTGCGCGCGTTCGCCATCTCACTGAGCGGCAATGCCGACAGAGCCGACGATCTGGTCCAGGAGACGTTGTTGCGCGCACTCGCCAACATCGACTCGTTCCAGCCTGGCTCGAACCTGCCGGCCTGGCTGTTCACCATCCTGCGCAACCTGTTCCGCTCCGACTATCGCAAGCGGCGGCGGGAGGTGGAGGATGCTGAAGGCAACTATGCCAAGACGCTGAAGACCCAGCCGTCGCAGAATGCGCATCTTGAGTTCGAGGAGTTTCGTGCAGCCCTCGACAAGCTGCCCCAGGACCAGCGCGAGGCGCTGATCCTCGTCGGTGCGTCCGGCTTCTCCTATGAGGACGCGGCCTCGATCTGCGGCTGCGCGGTCGGCACGATCAAGAGCCGCGTCAATCGCGCGCGCTCGAAGCTCGCGGCACTGCTGTATGTCGACGGCGCCGAAGATTTCGGCCCCGACGAGACCGTGCGCGCCGTGATCGGCGGCAGCGGCGGCTGACGGACAACTTCGGTCGGTGGTGGACAAGGAAAAGGCGGCCACTTCCGTGGCCGCCTTGGCGTGCGTGAGTGATGACTTCGGACAGTGATGACTTCGGACGCCTTTCCTTCTCCCATTGCTTACCTTGCGCGAGAGGAAGCGGAAATCGCGGCGACTTCAGCGCACCGGCCTGACCGGCGCCGAGAATTTTTCCGTGCGGTCGCGCTCGGTCATGTCCACGACGGTCTCCATCGGCGCGGTCAACTCGTAGACGTAGGAGGCATCGGTGAAGTAGCGCTTGGCGGTGCCGCCGAGCGCTTCGGGCGCGACGCGGTCGAGCAGGATCAGGCCGAAATCGGAATCCGCGCGCCGCGTCGCCTCGCTGGTGTTGAACTCCTCCCAGCGGAAATGGAAGACCGTATCGGGCGCCTCGCCCGTCACCGTCCAGTTCGCAGTGATGTGAGGATGCTTGCCGACCAGCGACAGGCCCTCGTCGGAATGCGAGGCGAGCTCGAAGAACAGCAGCGACAGGCTCTGCGCGGCACGCGCACTGACCGCGATGTCGGGCCCGCTGATGGCGATGCGATCGGCATGCGGAATGGCGCGCGCCTCGAACAGGCCTTTCAGCTTGACGCCCTGCCACTGGCTCTCGCTGAGCAGCGAAACCACGTTGGACATCGCGTGAATGCGCCCGATCAACAATTCACGCGCCACGTCGATGTCGGAACCGTGGCGCAGCGTGCGCGTCACGATCGACTGGATCACCGCCAGAATGTTCTTCACGCGATGATTGAGCTCGTCGATGACGGCCGTCAATCGGCGCTCGAAACCGATCCGCACCTGGATTTCGCGGCTGAGCCTCAAGTTGTTGTAGGCGACATAGCCGAACAGACCGCACACCATCGCCGTGATGGCGAAGCCGATCGCCGCGACGATGACTGCGGTCTGCTCGGCACGCCGCGCCGAATTGGTCTTGGCGAAGTAGCTGAGCTGCCAGTCGCGGCCGCCGAAGCTGACCGTGCGCGTCGAGGAGGGCTGTGGACCATCCTGCGAGATAGTCCGCGCGCTGACGACGCCCTGATCGTTGGCGATCAGCTCGCCGCCCGTCGCGCGCGGATCGCGCAATGCGACGGAGAACAGCGACATGTCGTCATTGGTCAGCATCAGCGAGGCGAGCTCGTAGGAAAACGTGATGAAGCCCGCAGGCTCCGTCGCCCCTTCCGGAATGACGGGCGCGGCCACGATGATGCCCATGGGTCCGTTGGGACGGAGCAGCGGCACCGGATCGGAGGCGACCGACTTCTTCTCGGCCATGGCGCGCGCCAGCATCGCGCCGCGCACGCCGTCCTGATCGAAGCTGCGGCCGGGCAGCGCCTTGGTCTCCTCACTGCGCGGCTCGAGATCCATCAGCACGTTGATCGGCTGGGTGATCTTCGTGGTGTCGAGCGGCGTGTCGTCGTAGTTGCGGATGCTCGCATTGGGAAAGCCGGCGGAGCTGAGCGCCACCTGCGCCGCGCTTAGCTCCGCCGGCTTGAGCCGTGCGATCCAGGATGCGACCACGAAATCGGTTTTGAAGGCGTAGATGGCGGAGCGCAGCGGCTCCAGCATGTTCGGCTTGATCACGGCGGGCGTGCGGAACAGGCCGGAGGCGACGCGCGCCAGAAGCTCGCGCTCGGTCAGTCGGTCCTGCACCAGGCTTGCATGAACGTCGATCGCGCGGGCCAGCGCGATGCGATCGATCGCCAGCTCCTGATCGTGGACGCGATAGGCCGCGAGCCCGGAGAGCAGTATCCCGAGCAGCGCGATAAAACCGATGATGAATCCCAGCCGAACCACTCGTTTACTCAGAAGGTGAGAGGCTGGCGAATAACACGGAGCATCTGAACGCCGCTCGAACGGCCAATTGCCGAAAGAGAATGAGACCCCACGGAAGACGATAATGAAGGAGGAGCCATCGTGACGCAACTTGGGTTGACCGGAATGCTTAATCCGCCAGCCTGGGCGTCAGCGCTCCGGGCACCGAAGTAAGTTAATCACCGTGGCGAACATTGGTTCCGCGGAGACACATTTTGCCGCAGATATTAACGGGCAGATACTAACACTCGTGTCAGACTTGGCTGATGTAGCCAGGCGTCCGACCTGCCCTTCAATCCGTCCTCGTCAGCCCACCCTTTTCAACCCGCCTTTGGCCTCGATGAAGCCGATGATGCGGTCGAGCCCCTCGCTCTTCTTCAGGTTGGTCATGACGAACGGCCGCTCGCCCCGCATCCGCTTGGCATCAAGCTGCATCTTCTCCAGCGAGGCGCCGACATGCGGTGCGAGGTCGATCTTGTTGATGACCAGGAGGTCGGAGCGCGTGATGCCCGGCCCCCCCTTGGACGGGATCTTGTCGCCCGCGGCCACGTCGATGACATAGATGGTGATGTCGGCGAGCTCCGGGGAAAAAGTGGCAGCGAGATTGTCGCCGCCGGACTCGATCAGCACCAGATCAAGTCCGGGAAATTTTGCGCGCATATCGGCAACCGCCGCCAGATTCATCGAAGCGTCTTCGCGGATCGCGGTATGCGGGCAGCCGCCGGTTTCGACGCCGGCGATGCGGTCCGGCGTCAGCGAGCCCGAGCGCACGAGATATTCCGCATCCCACTTGGTGTAGATGTCGTTGGTGATCGCCGCGATGTCGTAGCGCTCGCGCATGGACTTGCAGAGCAGATCCATCAGCGCGGTCTTGCCCGATCCGACGGGACCGCCGACACCGACACGCAGGGGGCCGTGAGAAGTCGCCATATCGATTGCACTTTCCTTGTATCGTCGTCCTGGCGAAAGCCGGGACCCATTACCACTGAACTCTGCTGTTGCGGCGGGCTGCGGCCACAGCCGTGCATAACCACGAGCCTTTGTGGTTATGGATCCTGGCTTTCGCCAGGACGACGACGGACTCTGCCGCAGCCATCACGACCTGAACAGCCGCGTATATTGGGTCTCGTGCCGCAGGCTTGCGAGATCGGCGCGGAACGTCGCGCTGCCGAGATCGTCCAGGGTCGCGCTCAACGCGCGCGCGGCGGTCGCGGCAACGGCGACCTCCAGTGAAGCGAGCACACGCTGGCTGTCGGTCTGCCCGAGCGGGATCAGCCGACTCGCCGCCGAAATCCAGTTCGAGACCAGCGCGTGCAAAAAGGCGTGCAGCGTGGGCTCGAGCCGAATGCCATGGGCGCTAGCGACCACGCCGACCGCGACGGGATAGACCAGTGGCCCTGCGCAGGCCGTGACCATCGCGTCCAGCCCATCCGCATTCCAGGCTGCGCGCGCGATGTCGATGAAGGCGCGGCCCTGCGCGGTGGTCTCGAGCTGCCGCTCGCGCGAGGGCACGAAGGCGGCCGCAAGCTCCGCAGTTTCGCGCAAGCGAGCCTCATCGCCCGCCTCCACCGCGCGAAACGCCTGCACCAGGAAGGTGGCATCGCAAAAGCCTGCGCCATCGCCGAGCATCGCGTCGAGCCAGTTCGCGAGCGTTGCCGTATCGGTGATGTCGCCCGCCTCCACCGCCCATTCGATGCCGCTGGAGTAGGAGAACCCGCCGACGGGAAACGCCGGCGACAGCCACGTCATCAGCCGGTAGAGCGCCGCCGCCTCACGCTCGGTCAGGCCGGTGTCAACCGGCTCATTTGTGGTCATGAGCATGGCCGTGGCCGTGATGATGGTCGGGATGCTCGCAATGCGCGTCGTGGTGATGATGGTGACCGTGATCATGCGCGGCATGATCATGGTGGTGATGGTCATCATCGTGGTGGTGATGCCCGTGGCCATGATGCGCATGGTCATCATGCCGATGATCATCAGCATGCGCGTGGCCAGCATCGGCATAGGCGCCGCCTTCAGGATCGAAGGGAGCCTCGATCTCGATCACCCGCGCACCCAAACCTTTCACCATCGCCTCGATGACGTGATCCTTTCGGATACGTAGGCTCTTCGCCATGATCTGCGTCGGCAGGTGCCGGTTGCCGAGATGCCAGGCGACGCGGATGAGATGGTGCGGATCGTGGCCGCGGATCTCGAGCAGCGGCTCGGGAGCGGCGACCACCTCGACCAGCCGGCCGTCCTCCAGCACCAGCGCATCGCCGCCGCGCAGCGCGACGGCGTTTTCCAGGTCGAGCAGGAATTGAAGACCGCGGGTGCCCGTCATCGCCATGCGGCGACGGTGCCGGTCGTCGAAATCGAGCACGACGGTATCCGCCGCTGCTTCCGTGAAGCGGTGCTGCCCCCTGACCTGCGTCGCCCGGATCATGTGCTTTTCCCTGTTACCGAGTCTCGACCTTTTCCGGCGTGATCACTTCCACCTTCGGCGGCGCCGCAAAGCACTTCACCGCGACGCGGCCGAAGGTCTTCACGTGCTCCATGGCACGATGCGGCACCAGCGCCTCGGCATTCTCCCACTGCTCGACGAACACCATCTTGGTGTGATCGGTGATGCTCTCGTGCAGATCATAGGCGATATTGTCGGGCTCCTTCCGCGTCTCCTTGATGCAGGCGGTGGCCGCTGCAATGAATTCGGCGCGCGTTTCGGGCTTGATGGTCAAGGTGGCAACGACGTAGATCACGAGAAATCCTCCCGGCTTTTCTTCTGGTTCAAGATACCGGGCGTGACATTAGACCAAGCGCGACGAGACGCAAAACCGGAAAATGCGCCCTCGGACAGGCTCCGAGGGCGCAGCGTTCGACGGTAATTTCAGTACATGAAATACCGCTGCGCCATCGGCAGCACCTCGGCGGGCGCGCAGGTGAGAAGCTCGCCGTCGGCGCGCACCTCATAGGTCTCCGGATCGACCTCGATACTGGGCGTGGCGTCGTTGTGAACCATGCTCTTCTTGGAGATCTTGCCGCGGGTGTTCTGGACGGCATAGAGCTTCTTGTCGATGCCGAGCTTTCGCGCGAGGCCGCCGGTGACCGCGGCCTTCGAGGTGAAGACGACGGATGATGCCGTGCGCGCCTTGCCAAAGGCTCCGAACATCGGCTGGTAATGCACCGGCTGCGGCGTCGGGATCGAGGCGTTGGGATCACCCATGGGAGCAGCGACGATCGTTCCGCCCTTGACGATGCAGTCCGGCTTGACGCCGAAGAAGGCCGGCGACCACAGCACGAGATCGGCGAGCTTGCCCTTCTCAACCGAACCGATCAGTTTTGAGACGCCATGAGCGATCGCGGGATTGATCGTGTATTTCGCGATGTAGCGCTTGACGCGAAAGTTGTCGTTGTCCTTGCCCTTGTCCTGCGGCAGGGACCCGCGCTGCTTTTTCATCTTGTCGGCCGTCTGCCAGGTGCGGATGATGACCTCGCCGAGCCGGCCCATGGCCTGCGAGTCCGAGGACATCATCGAGAGCGCGCCGAGGTCATGCAGGATATCTTCGGCCGCGATGGTCTCCTTGCGGATGCGGCTCTCGGCAAATGCGAGGTCTTCGGCGATCGAGGGATCGAGGTGGTGGCACACCATCAGCATGTCCAGATGCTCGTCGATGGTGTTGCGGGTGAAGGGGCGCGTCGGATTGGTCGAGGACGGCAGCACGTTCTTCAGGCCCGCGACCTTGATGATGTCGGGGGCATGACCGCCGCCGGCGCCCTCGGTGTGGAAGGCGTGGATGGTGCGGCCCTTGAAGGCCTTGATCGTATCCTCGACGAAGCCGGACTCGTTCAGCGTATCGGAATGCAGCATGACCTGGACGTCGTAGTCGTCGGCAACCGAAAGGCAGTTGTCGATCGCCGCCGGCGTCGTGCCCCAGTCCTCATGCAGCTTGAGAGCGCAGGCGCCGGCTTTGATCATCTCGACCAACGCTGCGGGCCGCGAGGCGTTGCCCTTGCCGGAAATGCCGAGGTTGACCGGGAAGGCGTCGAATGACTGGATCATCCGCCCGATGTGCCACGGACCCGGCGTACACGTGGTGGCGAACGTGCCGTGCGAGGGACCGGTGCCGCCGCCCAGCATCGAGGTGACGCCGCTCATCAGCGCGTGCTCGATCTGCTGCGGGCAGATGAAATGGATGTGGCTGTCGAAGCCGCCGGCCGTAAGGATCTTGCCTTCGCCGGCAATCACGTCGGTGCCGGGGCCGATGACGATGGTCACGCCGGGCTGGATATCCGGGTTACCCGCCTTGCCGATCGCAGAGATCATGCCATCCTTGATCGCCACGTCGGCCTTGACGATGCCCCAGTGGTCGATGATCAGCGCGTTGGTGATAACCGTGTCGGCCGCGCCCTGCTTGTTGGTGACCTGGGACTGCCCCATGCCGTCGCGGATCACCTTGCCGCCGCCGAACTTCACCTCCTCGCCATAGATGGTGAAATCCTTCTCGACCTCGATGACGAGATCAGTGTCGGCCAGCCGCACCTTGTCGCCGGTGGTCGGGCCGAACATGTCGGCATAGACGGAACGCTTCATCTTGACGGACATCACGAGCCCCGTTTGCATTTGAATGTTTGGCCGGTCACAGCGAGGCCCTCGCTGCTTTCACGGCATCGTCGAATTTCGCATCGAGCCATTGATTGCCGCCGCGGCAACCGGCGACCACCTGCTCGGCCCAGCCGGTATAGTCGACGAGATCGTCGCGCTCCTCGCGGCTCGGGTCGGCATGAATGCGCGCGCCGATATTGCTGATCTTGTCGGCGATCTTGATCAGTTTTGCGCCGGCGGATTTGTGAGGAGCGTCCTCGACCTGCTTTTGCCGCCGCTTGGCTTTCGGCAAGTTCATGTCGTCGGTGCACTCGACGACGAGCAAGGCAACGCGATCGGAGAATTTCTCCGCCAGCTCCTCGCGCGTGGTGTCGGTGTCCTCGATCGTGTCGTGCAGCCAGCCGGCGGCGACGAGCTCGGCATCCGCACCATCGGTCGCGTTGGCGAGCAGGTTCGCGACCTCGGCAAGATGATTGACGTAAGGTTCATTCCCTCGCCCCTTGCGCGCCATCCCGTTGTGGCGGTGCGCGGCGAATTCGCCAGCTTCAGAGACAAGACGGATTGGCGAGAGCATGGCGGGATCCTCCGTTTCGCTCTCAACCGTGCCGTCGCACGCTTCGTTCCTGGAGGCTCACAGCTTCCCCATCACGTCGCCGCGAAAGCCGTAGATGGTTTTCTTGCCGGCGAGCGCGACGAGCTGGACGTCGCGGGTCTGGCCGGGCTCGAAGCGGACGGCGGTGCCTGCGGCGATGTCGAGGCGCATGCCGCGGGCCTTCTTGCGATCGAACTTCAAGGCTGGATTGGTTTCGAAGAAATGATAGTGCGAGCCGACCTGGATCGGGCGGTCGCCGGCGTTGGCGACGGTCAGCGTGACGGTCTTGCGGCCCGCGTTGAGCTCGATCTCGCCGTCCTTGATGAAGAGTTCGCCGGGGATCATGCTCTGCTCCTACCTGATCGGCTCATGCACGGTGACGAGCTTCGTCCCGTCCGGGAACGTCGCTTCGACCTGGATGTCTTGGATCATCTCGGGGATGCCCGGCATCACCTGGTCGCGGGTCAGGACCTGCGCGCCGGCCTGCATCAACTCGGCGACGGTGCGGCCGTCACGCGCTCCTTCCAGAATGAAATCGGAGATGATCGCGATCGCCTCGGGGTGGTTGAGCTTGACGCCGCGCTCGAGCCTGCGCCGCGCCACGATGGCAGCCATCGAGACCAGAAGCTTGTCCTTTTCGCGGGGAGACAGGTTCATGCAAAATCTCTGTTCGTGAGTTCGTCAATTCAGCCACAGCCGCGGCAGAGCGGCGCCGGTGCGTGCCAGCACCGCCATCATGTCGGCGCGCAGGCGCGCCGCATCTTGGGCACAGAACCGCGCCATTGCAAAGCCATTCCAGGCGGATATCCCGACCTCGCCGGCGAAAGATTCCGAGGCTTCCCTGATGCGCTCGACCAGGGCCTCATCGCCGGGGACGATCAGCGCGGTGCCGATCGCAGCACCGCCCTTGGCGACGGCAGGGCGCGCCAGCTTGAGACCGATATCGCCGTCGAGCCTGACTGTCTCGGCGAACACCAGCCGGCCGCCGCGGCGCATCCGCCAGCGGTCGACGAACTCGCCCTGCTCCACGCGCTCGCCCATCGCGGTGCGGCCGAACACCACGATCTCGCAAAGCAGGAGCGAGGCCGACTCATCGAGCTCGATGTCGAAGCGGCGATGGACACGAGCGCGATCGAACAGGATCGTCTCCTGGGGCAGCCAGCCGAGATGTGCGCCCGCGGCGGCCTTAAGGGCAATATTGAGCTTCGCCGGCGCGCCGGGCGCGCGATAGACCTTCTCGGCTGCCGCCGTGGTCAGCGTCAGGCGCGAGCCATGGCCCGCTGCGATTTCGATATCAAAGCGGTCTCCGCCCGCAACGCCACCGGCCGTGTTCACGAACACGCCCGAGAGCCCCTCGCCTTCCGGCGAAGGAAAACGCACGCGCAAGGAGCCGGACTCATGCAGCGCCCCGCGGCGCGTTACGCCGTCGCGCGCGTGGACGTCGAAGCGCACCGCGCCGCGGGCGCGGTTCGCTTCGAACACCATGGACGTGGCTGATAGTTCGCTGCGCATCCGCCTCCCCAGCCGGTCGCGGCAGAATGAAAGGCTTACAGCGCCATCTGGCGGCTGATCTCGCCCGGATCGAGGTTGGAGCGGTCGCAGGTGTATTTCACCGCGCCGCGGTCCATCACCGCAAAACTGTCGCCGAGTTCGCAGGCAAAGTCGAGATATTGTTCGACCAGCACGATGGCGATGTTGCCGAGGTTGCGCAGGTAGGAGATCGCGCGGCCGATATCCTTGATGATCGAGGGCTGGATGCCCTCGGTCGGCTCGTCGAGCAGCAGCAATTTCGGCCGCATCACCAGCGCACGGCCGATCGCGAGCTGTTGCTGCTGGCCGCCCGAGAGGTCGCCGCCGCGCCGGCCGAGCATGGATTGCAGCACCGGAAACAGCGAGAACACGTCGTCGGGGATGAAGCGCTCGTCGCGCTTGAGCGGGCCGAAGCCGGTCTTGAGATTTTCCTCAACCGTCAGCAGCGGAAAGATCTCGCGGCCCTGCGGCACGAAGCCGATGCCCTTGCGCGCGCGCTCGTAAGGCTTGAGCGCGGTGATATCGCCGCCGTCGAACACGATCGCGCCCGAGGAGATCGGATACTGGCCGACCATGGCGCGTAGCAGCGAGGTCTTGCCGACGCCGTTGCGCCCGAGCACGCAAGTGACCTTGCCCGGCTCGGCTGCGATCGAGACTCCGCGCAGCGCCTGGGCCGCGCCGTAAAAGAGATTGATGTCCTTGACCTCAAGCATCGCTCAGCGTCCCAGATAGACTTCGATGACCCGCTCGTTGGACGAGACCTGGTCGATGGTACCTTCGGCAAGCACCGAGCCTTCGTGCAGGCAGGTGACCTTCACGCCCAATTCGCGGACAAAAGTCATGTCATGCTCGACCACCATCACGGTGTGGGTCTTGTTGATCTCCTTGAGCAGCTCGGCGGTGAGATGCGTCTCGACGTCGGTCATGCCCGCGACGGGCTCGTCGACCAGCAGCAGCTTTGGATCCTGCGCCAGCAGCATGCCGATCTCCAGCCACTGCTTCTGGCCATGGCTGAGGCTGCCGGCAAGGCGCCCCCGCGCATCGGTGAGACGGATGGTCTCCAGCACCTTGTCGATGCGCTCGGATTCCGCCTTGCTGCCGCTCCAGAACAGCGTGCCGCGGACCGAGTGGTCGACGTTGAGCGCGAGCAAAAGATTGTCCTCGACCGTCTGACTCTCGAACACGGTCGGCTTCTGGAATTTGCGACCGATGCCGAGCTCGGCAATGCGGGTCTCGTCGAGACGCGTCAGATCGGTGACGCCGTCGAACAGCACGGTGCCCTCGTCCGGCTTGGTCTTGCCGGTGATGATGTCCATCATCGTGGTCTTGCCGGCGCCGTTCGGGCCGATGATCGCACGCATCTCGCCGGGCGCGAGCGTCAGCGACAAATTGTTGATGGCGTGGAAGCCGTCGAACGAGACGTGCACGCCGTCGAGATAGAGCATCGCGGAGGTCGCGCGGGTATCCATGACGTTCATTTCCGCTGCTCCGCCAACTTCGGTTCGCTGACGCCGTCCTCTCGCGCTGCGCTCTCGGTGGTTGCCGCCGGGCGCTTCGCCTTGAACGGCTCCCACCAGGAATTGAAGGTGCCGACGATGCCCTTGGGCAGCAGCAGCGTCACCAGGATGAACAGCGCACCCAGCATGAACAGCCAGTACGGCGCGAGCATGCCCGAGGTGAAGAACGTCTTGGCATAGTTGACGACGACGGCGCCGAGCGCCGCGCCGACAAGGGTGCCGCGGCCGCCGACCGCGACCCAGATCACCGCCTCGATCGAGTTGCCCGGCGCGAATTCGGATGGGTTGATGATGCCGACCTGCGGAACGTAGAGCGCACCGGCGACGCCGGCCATGCAGGCCGACACCGTGAACACGAACAGCTTGTAGGATTCGACGCGGTAGCCGAGGAAGCGCGTGCGCGATTCCGCGTCGCGGATCGCGATCAGCACCTTGCCGAGCTTGGACGTGACGATCGCCCGGCAGATCAGGAAGCCAGCGATCAGAGCGAGACAGCTCAGCGCGAACAGCGTGGCGCGCGTGCCCTCCGCCTGCACGTTGAAGCCAAGGATGTCCTTGAAGTCGGTCAGGCCGTTGTTGCCGCCGAAGCCGAAATCGTTGCGGAAGAAACCGAGCAGGAGCGCATAGGTCATCGCCTGCGTGATGATCGACAGGTACACGCCGGTGACGCGCGAGCGAAAGGCGAGCCAGCCGAAGCAGAAGGCGAGCAGGCCGGGCACGAACAGCACCATCAGGGCGGCGAACCAGAACATGTCGAAGCCGTACCAGTACCAGGGCAGCTTCTGCCAGTTCAGGAACACCATGAAGTCGGGCAGGATCGGGTTTCCATAGACGCCGCGGGTACCGATCTGGCGCATCAGGTACATGCCCATGGCATAGCCGCCGAGCGCGAAGAACGCGCCATGGCCGAGCGAGAGGATGCCGCAATAGCCCCAGATCAGGTCGATCGACAGCGCCAGAATGGCGTAGCAGACATACTTGCCCCAGAGCGCCACCAGATAGGTCGGCACCTGGAAGAACGAGCCCGCGGGCAACAGCAGGTTGGAGAGCGGAATCAGGATGCCGCAGGCGGCGACGATGGCGAGAAACAGCGTCGCGCCGCGGTCGAGCGATCGCGTGAGCATGTGAGGGGTCATGCTTCCACCGCACGGCCCTTGAGCGCGAACAGGCCGCGCGGGCGCTTTTGAATGAACAGGATGATCAGCACCAGGATCGCGATCTTGCCGAGCACGGCGCCGGCGACCGGCTCCAGGAACTTGTTGGCGATGCCGAGCGTGAATGCGCCGACCAGTGTGCCCCAGAGATTTCCGACCCCGCCGAACACCACGACCATGAAGCTGTCGATGATGTAGCTCTGGCCGAGATTGGGGCTGACGTTGTCGATCTGCGACAGCGCAACGCCGGCGATGCCGGCAATGCCTGAGCCGAGGCCGAAGGTCAGCGCGTCGACGCGCGAGGTGGCGATGCCCATCGAGGCCGCCATGCGGCGGTTCTGCGTCACCGCGCGCATTTCGAGACCGAGCGCGGTGTAGCGCAGCATCGCAAGCAGGATCGCAAACACCGCGAGCGTGAAGCAGAGTATCCAGAGCCTGTTATAGGTGATGGTGATCTGGCCGAGCTCGAAGGCGCCGCTCATCCAGGAAGGATTGCCGACCTCGCGGTTGGTCGGACCGAACGCAGTGCGCACCGCTTGCTGCAGCACCAGGGACAGGCCCCAGGTCGCGAGCAGCGTTTCGAGCGGGCGACCGTAGAGGAAGCGGATGATGCTGCGCTCGATCAAGACGCCGATCGCGCCCGACACCAGGAAGGCGAGCGGCACGGCGATCAGCAGCGAATAGTCGAACAGAGCGGGATAGCGGGTGCGGATCACCTCCTGCACCACGAAGGTGGTGTAGGCGCCCAGCATCACCATCTCGCCATGGGCCATGTTGATGACGCCCATCACGCCGAAGGTGATGGCAAGGCCGATCGCGGCGAGCAGCAGCACCGAGCCGAGCGAGAGGCCGTACCAGGCGTTCTGCACCGTGGACCAAACCGCGAGCGAGCTCTGGATCGAGCCGATCGCGCCCGCCGCGGCCTTGGTCACCGAAGCCGGCTGGTCGCCCATGCCGGTCAGCAGTGCCAACGCTTCCTGGTCGCCGCGCCCCTTGAGGATGGCGACGGCTTCGAGCTTCTCGACTTCGGTCGCGTCGGATTTGAACAATAGGATCGC
Source organism: Bradyrhizobium sp. UFLA05-112 (assembly GCF_053572325.1). Classification (NCBI taxonomy): domain Bacteria; kingdom Pseudomonadati; phylum Pseudomonadota; class Alphaproteobacteria; order Hyphomicrobiales; family Nitrobacteraceae; genus Bradyrhizobium; species Bradyrhizobium sp. UFLA05-112. Next base: position 17,374 of record NZ_JBANBK010000070.1, read on the forward strand.
CGCACGCGCTTCGCCGAGCGCGGCCTTGGCGGATTTGTTGGTTTCCTTGGCAAGCGCGGCATCGACGGCATCGAGCGCCGTCTCCTCATGCGACTTGAAGACGGATTGCGCGGCCTGGATGCGCGTCGAAAGATCCGGCGACTGGAGCGTCAGACTTCCGAGCGCGGCATCGACGCTGCGGCGCAGACGGTTGTTAAGCCGGACGGCGCTTGCGCTGTCGGGTACGCTCGCAACCGGCTGGCCGGTCGCGGCATCGATCGACTTGCCGTCGGTGCCGGTGACATAAACCTTCTTGCTGTCCGGATCGGCCATCAGACGGCCGTCCTGCAACGCGCTGATGATCGGAAAAGCGAGCGGATTGCCGCTGCTTGCGACCACGCCGATCGCTTCTTCGGTGTCGGAAAAATCGTCGTTGGCGAATTTGGCGACCGCATCCTCGAACGGACCGGCTAACGCCGGCAGCGCGAACGCGATCAGGAAAAACGAAAGCGCAAGCGTGCAGAGACGGGCTGGCAATTTTGCGAGCACTGTGAATTACCCCGGCAGAAATGGATGGAGAGGGCGGCGGGATCGCCGCCCTCTCCGTGTCGTCATATCATGTCAGACCTGGATCAGGAGCCCGAACCGAGGCACTTGTTGGTCTTGACGTTGTAGTTGCCGCACTTCTTCTCGACCCAGTCGCCGATCAGGTCCTTGGAGCCGTCGAGCTCCTTCGACCAGGCGTCGCCCGGAACGAGGCTCGGCGTCTTCCAGACCACGTCGAACTGGCCGTTGCCCTTGATCTCGCCGATGAACACCGGCTTGGTGATGTGGTGGTTCGGCAGCATCTTGGAGGTGCCACCGGTGAGGTTCGGCGCCTCGATGCCGGGAAGCGCATCGATCACCTTGTCCGGATCGGTCGACTTCACCTTCTCGACCGCCTTCACCCACATGTTGAAACCGATCACGTGCGCTTCCATCGGGTCGTTGGTGGTGCGCTTCGGGTTCTTGGTGTAGGCCTGCCACTCCTTGATGAACTTCTCGTTCGCCGGAGTCTTGATCGACTCGAAGTAGTTCCAGGCGGCGAGATGGCCGACCAGCGGCTTGGTGTCGATGCCGGCGAGCTCTTCCTCACCCACCGAGAACGCGACCACCGGGATGTCCTTGGCCTTGATGCCCTGGTTGCCGAGCTCCTTGTAGAAGGGAACGTTGGCGTCGCCGTTGATGGTCGAGACCACTGCGGTCTTCTTGCCGGCCGAGCCGAACTTCTTGATGTCGGCCACGATCGTCTGCCAGTCGGAGTGACCGAACGGCGTGTAGTTGATCATGATGTCTTCCTGGGCGACACCCTTCGACTTCAGGTAGGCTTCCAGGATCTTGTTGGTGGTACGCGGATAGACGTAGTCGGTGCCCGCGAGCACCCAGCGCTTCACCTTCTCTTCCTTCATCAGGTAGTCGACGGCGGGGATCGCCTGCTGGTTCGGCGCGGCACCCGTGTAGAACACGTTGCGCTCGCTCTCCTCACCCTCGTACTGCACGGGGTAGAACAGGATGTTGTTAAGCTCCTTGAAGACCGGGAGCACCGACTTGCGCGACACCGAGGTCCAGCAGCCGAACACGACGGCAACCTTGTCCTTGGTGATCAGCTCGCGCGCCTTCTCGGCGAACAGCGGCCAGTTCGAAGCGGGATCGACGACGACGGCCTCGAGCTTCTTGCCGAGCACGCCGCCCTTCTTGTTCTGCTCGTCGATCAGGAAGAGGATGGTATCTTTCAGCGTGGTCTCGCTGATGGCCATGGTGCCTGAGAGAGAATGCAGCACGCCGACCTTAATGGTGTCGTCTGCGGCCTTTGCGCCGGTAAAGGAAGCCAGACCCAGCATCAGTCCGGCGGTCGCGGCGAGCAAGCCGCGGCGGCTAAATGACGCCGCTATATCGTGAGTGGATTTAGTAAGCATGAGGTATCATCTCCCTGACGCAGACGTGAAAACGCTGCGAGACGGCCCCACGGCCGTCTGCGATTAACGGAATCGCAAGAACCGTGCCATGGGCCATGAGACGGCTAAGCTATTGATTTAGCACAATAAATTTGCCGGAACCAAGGATTTGCCACACTTGACCCGCCCAAATATTGGGCATGAAAAATGTATGCTTAAGCGGCAGACAGTCTGTTTTTTGATCAATAATCGACCGCTGTCTAAATTTCCGGCATAACTATTCGTGCACCGCAACGCCAGGCTGCGGCCGCGCCGTCTTGAAAGCGCCACCGGGATGCTTCATATGAGGGCCTGAGACCCGAATCATTCGAATGATCAACGGGTCGTAGCAAGCCGCGTGTTCTTAAGCCCGTTTGGGCCTCTGGCTTGCCCCTCTCATCAAGCAATCCGACACCCCAAACACGCAGGTGTCTTCTCGACACCCTTGCGCGCGCCACGCGGAAACAGCGTGGGCGTTCGCTTTTGACATTGGAAAGAACCTCTTTTGACTTCCTTTCAGGACTTCGGCCTGGCCGATCCCATTTCGCGCGCCCTCAAAGAAGAAAACTACGTCACGCCGACCCCCATTCAGGCCCAGACCATCCCCCTGGCATTGACCGGCCGGGACGTCGTCGGCATTGCCCAGACCGGCACCGGCAAGACCGCATCCTTCGCGCTACCGATCCTGCATCGCCTGCTGGACAACCGTGTCAAGCCGCAGCCCAAGACCTGCCGAGTGCTCGTGCTCTCGCCCACCCGCGAGCTGTCCGGCCAGATCCTCGACAGCTTCAACGCCTATGGCCGCCACATCCGCCTGACCTCGACACTCGCCATCGGCGGCGTGCCGATGGGCCGCCAGGTGCGCGCGCTGATGCCTGGTCTCGAGGTACTGGTGGCTACCCCTGGCCGCCTGCTCGACCTCGTGCAGAGCAACGGACTGAAGCTTTCGAGCGTCGAATTCCTCGTGCTCGACGAAGCCGACCGCATGCTCGACATGGGCTTCATCAACGACATCCGCAAAATCGTCGCCAAGCTGCCGATCAAGCGCCAGACGCTGTTCTTCTCGGCCACCATGCCGAAGGACATCGCCGAGCTCGCCGACTCCATGCTACGCGACCCCGCGCGCGTCGCCGTCACCCCGGTGTCCTCGACGGCGGAACGCATCCGCCAGCGGATCATCCAGGTGGATTTCTCCGCCAAGCCCGCATTCCTGACCAAGCTCCTGAAGGACGAGCCGATCGACCGCGCGCTGGTTTTCACCCGCACCAAGCACGGCGCCGACAAAGTCGTGAAGACGCTGGCCAAAGCCGGTATCGCCTCCAATGCCATCCACGGCAACAAGTCGCAGAACCATCGCGAGCGAACGCTGGCCCAGTTCCGCTCGGGTGAGATCCGCACGCTGGTGGCGACCGACATTGCCGCTCGCGGCATCGATGTCGACGGGATCAGCCACGTCATCAATTTTGACCTGCCGAACGTGCCGGAGACCTACGTCCACCGGATCGGCCGCACCGCGCGGGCCGGCGCAGACGGCACCGCAATCTCACTGGTCGCAGGCGGCGAGGAACTCAGCTATCTCCGCGACATCGAGCGCCTGATCCGCGTGGCGCTCCCGCGCGAGGATCATCGCACCGACGCCGGCCGCGAGACGGCGCATGCGCCGTCTGCTCCCGCAAAGCAGCATCGTCCGGGCCGCCCCGGTCCACGCCCGCAGGGCGCGCGGCATGGCGATGGACGACATGGCGACGCACGCCATGTGGATGGCAGGCCCGGCGACGGTCACAAGGCTTCAAAGGGGTCTCGCCGCCGCCGTTCCGGTGGTAAGATGAATTCGTCATCAAACGATCGGTCGGAACAGCGTCCCGCGCATAGCGCCGGCCAGTCTGATGGGATACAAGGCGTTGCGTTTTTACGCCGCGAGAGTCGCCCGAACGGTCGACCCAACCGCAAACCCTTTTCGCACTAGCCGTCCCACGACCTGGAGAAATTCATGGCTAAGGAAGAGCTGATCCAGTTCGAAGGACTGGTCACCGAAATCCTCCCCGACGCGCGCTACCGCGTGCAGCTCGACGCCGGGCACGAGATCGTCGCCTACACCGCCGGCAAGATGAAGAAGAACCGCATCAAGACGCTGGCGGGCGACCGCGTGACGGTGGAGATGTCGCCCTACGATCTGGAGAAGGGACGGCTGATTTTCCGCCACAAGGACGAGCGTCCGGGTCCGACCGGCGGCCCGCCGCGGGGCGGAGCGCAACGCGGCGGACAGTTCCGTCGCCGCTAAGGCTCGCGGCAGTGCCGCGATACGGAATTAAGATTCTGGTCTGATGCGATCTGCCGCCCGCCCGGGCGGCGGATCAAAAAATCGTGCACGTCAGGATTGTTTTGAAAACCCCTTTCCAATAAAATGAATTAATCGATTTTCGGCCGGACGACATTAGCATCCACCGGTACAGCCGGTTCAGACACGCTGACGACCCTTCCAGAAATTCGATCTAACCCGTCCGCGAAAGCGGGCATCGACACTATGTATCTGAGAAGGGACTACCCCCATGAGCATGGGAACCGTGAAGTGGTTTAACGCGACCAAGGGTTTTGGCTTCATCCAGCCCGACGACGGCGGCAAGGACGTGTTCGTGCACATCAGCGCCGTGGAACGTGCTGGCCTCGGTACGCTGCGCGAAGGCCAGAAGATCTCCTACGAGATCGTTGCCGATCGTCGGTCGGGCAAGTCGGCAGCCGACAATCTTCGCTCCGCTGGCTAAGACCGGCCCGCTCCAGGCGGATTTGAGCAAACGAAAAGGCCGTGCGTTGTGCGCGGCCTTTTTTCATGTCCGAAGATCGGAGACGCTCAGTAGGTCGTGCAGCTCGTCGACGGGCTGTAATAGACACAAGTCGATTGACGCGGGCGCGCATAGGCGACGTCGCTCAGCGTGATCGCGTTCTTGAGCGCGTAGCCGATCGTCGGCGTGTAGACGTAGCTGACCTCACTGAAGATCAGATAGGTGCCGCCGATCGCGAGCGTCGAAGGGATGCTCACCACCGAGGCCTGCGATCGCACCAAGGAACCCTTGCTCCATTGCACGCGCGCCACCTTGGTCGTGGGATCGACGTAGAGCTCGCTGATCGTCGCCGAGGTGACCGAGCTGTTGTAGTACGGTGTCATGATGCCGTAGGACGCCGCGAAGAAGTTGGTCATGTCGGTGTCGCCGACCGACGTCGATTGCGAGGTCAGGTCGGACAGCGTGCGCGCCATCATCGTGACCTTGCGGTCGATCGCGACTGCTGACGAGAACTCGACGGCACCGAAGAACAGCACCAGCATCAGCGGCACCACCACCGCGAACTCCGTCGCCGCCAACGCGCGGCTGTCGGCGCCGAAATCGCGCGCGCAGGAGGCGGCGTTTCGCCGGATTTTCGCAATCGCCCGCATGGTTCCGCTCGGATCCGTTGGCGTCAATTGGAGTAGGGTTCGTTCTTGAAGGCGGCCGTCGCGACCAGCAGGCGCTTGTTGCCCGCGAGATTCGAGATGTTGTAGCCCAGCCCGGTGACGAAGAGCGGCCACTGGTAGAACAGCCGGACGACCACGATGTCGCCGGCGCTCCCGGCGCTGTAGCCCATGTTCGTATCGAAATTGCCGGCCGAATCGATGTGGCTCGGCAGCGTGACTGCCGAGAACGACGAATAGCTCGAGACGTCGACGTAGAGGCTGCTGCAATCGAAGAACAGCGCCGGGATCTGGGTGCAGACGTAGCTCTTGAACGTCGTCTGCGTGCAGGCCGCCGCCACACCGGAGACCGCACAGGCCGACACCGAGCCGCTCTGCGCCTGGCCCGTCAGAACCGAGCGCGCGGCATCCTGCGTGACCGTCTCGAGCACCTGACTTGCGAAGAACATGATCGCGGTCTCGATGATCGCGAACAGCAGCGCGAAGAAGATCGGCGCGACCAGCGCGAACTCGACCGCCGCGGAGCCGCGGCGGTTGCGGCGCAAGCGCTGGAGCTGGCTGCGCAACGAAAACGTCCAGGCGGCGGGCGACGGCATTGAGAAAGACCCTGTGGCGGCAGTGAGACTCTGCCTCTCACATGAAACGAACGACTCGCCCGTTTCAGGCGGTCAAGATGTCCGTGAAGGATACCTTGCGCGTTTCGGGTCCGAGCGCGGCAACCAGGCCGCGGCCGGCGGCTTAGTTGGTCTTGGCCGCCGAACTGGCATTGCCGCTGGCCGAGTTGCTCAGCGTACCGGCCTGGCCGATCGTGTTGTTGAAATAGGCATCGCTGTCGCCGAGCGTCACGCGGCGCTGGCAGATCGGCATGCAGCTATAGGACTCGCGCTCGATGCCGCGATAGACGGTGACGAGCCGGTCGCTCGGTCCTTCGACCTGGATTTGCCGATCGACGAGGATCTCCCCACCGCGGTCCAGCGCGATGAAATTGGTGGCGCCGTAGCCCTTGCCGGTCACCACGATCATGCCGCCCGGCTGGAGCGTGACGTCTGCGATCAGGGGATTGCCAACCACGATGGTCGCGACCTTTCCAGGCAGCTTCACGAGCTTAGCCTGGTCGACATTGACGGCGATGGCGTCGCTGGTGGATTCGGCAAGACCGGCTGCCGGCAATGCCAGCACGGCGGCCGCAACCAGGACACAAACACGCGCGTGACGGCGCAGAAACTCTTTACGCATACTCTACCCCGGGACCTGACCTGGCCGGCTAAAGCGATACGAGGCGGAGCCGGCGCCCGACCCGGCTAAACTGACCTCAATTCATGAACGTTCCGCAAACGCGAGGGTTAAAGCCTGATGCGATCGGGCAAAAACCGTCGTGATGGAAATGCGCTGCACTCTCTGCGCTAACCCGGCCCTATCTTATCGCGCGTTAGCGCCGAAACGGATAGGCGAGCTGGCCGCCGATCTCGCTCGGCATTCCCGCTTCGTCCTTGCCATAGTCCTGCGGCAGCTCGTTCGCCGGCATCCGGAAGGTCCCGAACAGGATGTCCCAGAGCGGGAAGGTGCCGGCAAAATTGGTATTGCCGCCCTGCTCGAGCGAGGTGTGGTGCCAGCGGTGAAACACCGGGGTCGCCAGCACATATTTGAACGGTCCGAGCGTCCAGTTGAGATTGGCGTGCACGAAGGCGGAATGGAAGGTGGTGAACGGCCCGAGCCAGATCATCACGTTCGGCGAGATGCCGACGGTGAGCAACACGACGTCGACGCCGATCGTGCCGAGCACCAGATTCACCGGATGGAAACGCGCCGCCGAGATCCAGCCCAGCTCCTCCGAGGAATGATGGATCGCGTGGTACTTCCAGAATCCGCCACCGTGAAACAGCCGGTGCAGCCAGTACAGCATGAAATCCGACAGGACGAGGAACACCGCCGCCTGAGCCCATAGCGGCAGCTCCGACAGCGGGCCGTGACCGTTGTCGTAGAAGGCGATCAGCTCGTCGGGATCGTGGATGTTGAAGACGACTCCGGCGGCGACGATCAAGAGCCCGATCCGCATCGTGCGGGCGAACACCGGCACGAAGAACCAGTAGCAGATATCGGTGACGATCTCGCGCTTGCGCCACCAGGGCACGCCGGGATTACAGGCCCAGAAATGCTCGAGCACGGTGAAGACCACCGCGAGCGCCGCAGTAACGGGAATGACCTTTGCGATGGTTTCGCCGAGCATCAAGGCGACGTCCATGGGCAGGCTCGACATCGGCGTCTCATCTCTCATCTGTATCGGCTTTACGCCTACGCTTCGAAATTTAAGGGAGCGTGAAGCCGCTCTGCATATTGGCGGTCTTTGTTCCCGCGGACCGCAAATGCTTCGAATTTCGAATGCGCGCCTTAAGACGAAATTGACTCTGGTGAAAAGCATCACGCCAGAATCGAGTTTCCGTGATCAGGTTAACCGTACCGCAACGGCTCGGCTCTCATCCTCGCAACACTTGGAATTTGCGCCGAACGAGGCCACCCCACACCCACATGGAGTTTTTGCTCATGAAGAACCTGATTGCGCGTTTCGTGAAGGATGAATCCGGCGCCACTGCCATCGAGTACGGCCTGATCGCCGCCGGCATTGCGCTCGCGATCATCACCGTCGTCAACAACCTCGGCACCTCGCTGAACTCCAAGTTCGGCTCGATCAGCAGCTCGCTGAAGTAAGCGTCCGACGTGTTGCAGGAAGCCCCGGATACGTCCGGGGCTTTGTCTTTCCGGAAAGCCTCGAGTTCCAGTGGCGTTGCATAAGACCAGAACCGATGCCGTGTTCGAGACGGCAGCTTCCGCGCAAAGCGAGGCGCCGACCTATTGGGTCTGCCTTGCGCTGTTGCTCGCGCTGGTCGCGCTCGCGGCCCGGATCGCCAGCATCTGGTGATCTCCGCAGTACCCCGTTTCAGGTTTGTTTAACACTGACGACTAGAATACCGCGAGCTCCGATCCCGCGCCGGCCAGCGCTCCCTGAAGAAGCAGATCATGATCCTCGACCTCGCGCGCCTTCTGCTCTTCCCGGCCCTGGTGGCCTTCGCCGCCGCGAGCGACCTGCTCACGATGACCATCTCGAACCGAGTGTCGCTGGCGCTGGTCGCCGGCTTCTTCGTCCTTGCGCTCATAGGCGGCATGGCGCCTTACGACATGCTGACCCATGTCGGCGCCGGTGCCCTGATGCTGGTCATCACATTCTCCTGCTTTGCCATGGGCTGGATCGGCGGCGGCGACGCGAAAGTCGCAGCCTCCGTCGCGCTTTGGTTCGGCTTTACCCATCTGATGAACTTCCTGCTCTACGCCTCGCTGTTCGGCGGCGCGCTGACCTTGCTGCTGCTCCAGTTCCGGCAATGGCCGTTGCCTTACGGACTTGCCGGACAGGCCTGGCTCGCGCGGCTGCACGCCAAGGAAGGCGACATCCCCTACGGCATCGCGCTCGCGATCGGCGCGCTGATGGTCTATCCGGAGACGGAATGGGTGAAAGCGATTGATCTCGCTCACCTCGCGCTGCGCTGAACGCACCGGATAAACCCGGCGTTAAGCCGATTTAGATACGCCTCATTAACCATGCTTTGACGTTTAGCTGGTCAACTGCCATCACGGCGGCGGCAGCGTCGCGGCGTCTTGTGGAAAGTGAAGCGTAATGAATACCGCACGCATTGTCGTCCTGACGGTCGCTATCGGTGCCGGCGGCATCGCCGCGTACCTGGCGAGCGGGTCCGACAGCCCGTCGCCGCCCCCGGCCGCGCCGGTTGCTCAGCTTCCGACCGTCGACGTCCTGGTGGCCAAGTCCGACATCGGCCTCGGTCAAACCGTCAAGCCCGAAGACATGCAGTGGCAGACCTGGCCGACGGCGACCGCCAGCGCTGTCTTCATCCGCCGCAACGAACGTCCCGACGCCACCACCCAGATCACGGGCTCGATCGCCCGCGCGCCCTTCATCCAGGGCGAGCCGATCCGCGAGCAGAAGCTGGTGAAGGCCGAGGGGTCCGGCTTCATGGCTGCGATCCTGCGGAGCGGCATGCGCGCCGTCTCCACCGAAATCTCGGCAGAGACCGGCGCCGGCGGCTTCATTCTGCCCAATGACCGCGTCGACGTGCTGCTCACCCGGCGCGACAAGAATGCCGGCGCCAGCGCGGGCGGTGACGTCGTCAATTCCGAGATCCTCCTGTCCAACATCCGTGTTCTGGCGATCGACCAGGCGCCGAAGGAGAAGGACGGCCAGAACAGCGTCGTCGGCAAGACCGTGACGCTCGAACTAAAGCCGGAGCAGACCGAAACGCTGGCACGCGCGCGCCAGACCGGCACGCTGTCGCTGGCGCTGCGCAGCATCGCCGACATCAACGCCAAGAACGAGAACGAGGACGAGCCGGCGCGCAGGCGCGGCGAGACCGTCTCGGTCATTCGCTTCGGCATTCCGAGCCAGATGACCGCACAGAAGTGACGATGGGGGCCTTCGATATGAAATGCAGGGGCAATCGGGCGGCGTTGCGGACCAGCATGGTTCGCGCCCTGTCGTTTTCAGCCGCACTGGCACTGACGCTCAATCCGGCGCTCACCCCGGTCATCGCCGCCGACTATCGCAACGCGGCACCGATCGCGGCCGACGGCCAGATGAACGCGCGCTTCCTGTCGCTCGGCGTTGGCAAGTCGATCGTGATCGACCTGCCGCGCGATATCAAGGACGTGCTGGTCGCCGATCCCAAGATCGCCAACGCGGTGGTCCGCTCGGCGCAGCGCGCCTATATCATCGGCGCCGCCGTCGGCCAGACCAACATCGTGTTCTTCGATTCCGCCGGCCAGCAGATCGCGGCCTATGACATCGCGGTCAAGCGCGACCTCAACGGCATCCGCGCGGCGCTGAAGCAGGTCGCCCCCAACTCCGACATCCAGATCGACGGTCTCGCCGAGGGCGTCATTCTGACCGGCACTGCGGCAAATCCGATCGAGGCGCAGCAGGCCAACGACCTTGCCGTCCGCCTTGCCGGCGGCGCCGACAAGGTGGTGAACTCCATCGTGGTCCGCGGCCGCGACCAGGTCATGCTGAAGGTGACGGTCGCCGAAGTTGCGCGCAACATCGTCAAGCAGCTCGGCATCGACCTCTCCGCCAATCTCGCTTACGGCACCGCGGTCGTGAACTTCACCAACTCCAATCCGTTCACGGCCCTGGGCCGCAACCTGGTGTCCGGTAATAGCCTGAACACGTCGTTCGGCTCGACCCCCTCCGTGCAGGCGACGCTGCGCGCGATGGAAACCGCGGGCGTGATCCGCACGCTGGCCGAGCCGAACCTGACCGCGATCTCGGGCGAGTCGGCGACCTTCATCGCCGGTGGTGAATTCCCCGTGCCGGCGGGCTATGCCTGCGATCCGACAACGCACGTCTGTACCAACCAGATCAGCTTCAAGAAGTTCGGCATCTCGCTCAACTTCACCCCGGTGGTGCTGACCGAGGGCAAGATCAGCCTGCGCGTCATGACCGAGGTCTCGGAGCTCTCCAACGACAACTCGATCACGCTGTCGCAGGCGGTCTCATCGAGCACGACGAACTCGCTGACGGTGCCCTCGATCAGGACCCGGCGAGCGGAGACCACGCTGGAAATTCCGTCCGGCGGCGCGATGGCGATGGCAGGCCTGATCCAGGAGCAGACCAAGCAGGCGGTCAGTGGATTGCCCGGGCTGATGCAGCTCCCGGTGCTCGGCACGCTGTTCCGCAGCCGCGACTACGTCAACAACCAGACCGAGCTGATGGTTCTGGTGACGCCCTATATCGTACGCGCCGTCGCGCAGAAGGACCTGTCGCGTCCGGATGACGGCTTTGCCGCGCCTTCCGATCCACAGGCCGAGCTGCTCGGCAACATCAACCGCATCTACGGCGTTCCGGGCCGGGTCGATCCCGCACGGAATTATCGCGGCACCTACGGCTTCATCACCGACTGAGGCGGAACGGGGACTTCGAGAATGACCACCAGACCACCCCAGAATCGCAACAGTGCCCTGCGCGTCAGCGGCGCGCTCGTCGGCATCGCGATTGCGCTCGGCGCCTGCACCCATACCGACGAAGCCGTCACCGCCTCCATTCCCGAGGATTACAAGCAGCGCCACCCGATCGCGATCGAGGAGCAGAACCGCTCCATCGTCGTCTTCGTCGGTCACGCGCGCGGCGGCCTGACCGCAGCCCAGCGCGCCGACGTCATGGGCCTGGCATCGACCTGGACGCATGAAGGCACCGGCGCGATTCATATCGACGTGCCGACCGACACGCCCAATGCGCGCCCGGCTGCGGATTCGCTGCGGGAAATTCAGGCAATGCTGGCTGCCGCCGGCGTGCCGCCGCGCGGCGTCATCGTGCGCCGCTATCGCCCCGAAGACCAGCGCTTCCTGCCGCCGATCCGCCTGACCTATTCCAGGATTGCCGCGGTCGCGGGTCCCTGCGGGCTATGGCCTGAAGATGTCGGCCCCTCCATCAAGAACCCGCGATGGTTCGAGAACAAGTCTTATTACAATTTCGGCTGCAGCTATCAGCGCAATATGGCTGCAATGATCGACAATCCGTCGGATCTCGAGCAGCCGCGGCCTGAAACGCCGGCCTACACGATGCGCCGCAATGTCGCCTTCGAGAAATATCGCAAGGGTCAGACGACGTCGACCACCTATCCCGAGGCCGACAAGGCCAAACTCAGCGACACCGGCAAATGATCAGCTACGCTCGCCAGACTCAAGACGAACAGCCGCAGGGCGCGCCGCCGCCGGCAGAAGAGCATATTGCACCTGCCCCACGCGTCTCGGTCCAGGCGTTCTGCGAGACCGTGGAAACCGCCGCCGCCGTGCAATCGGCCGGCGAGGACCGCCGCCTCGGCAAGGCTCACCTGAAGATCCAGATGGGCGGCATCGCGGCTGCAGCCGAAGCCTATCGCTCCGCCCCCACACCGAACGTGATCGTCCTGGAGAGCGACGGGCGGGCTGACCTGCTCGGCGGCCTCGACCAGCTCGCGACCGTCTGCGATGCCGGCACCCGCGTCGTCGTGATCGGCCGCATCAACGACGTCATGCTCTATCGCGAGCTCGTGCGCCGCGGCGTCAGCGACTATGTGCTGGCACCGGTTGGCCCGATCGACGTCGTGCGATCGATCTGCAATCTGTTCTCTGCGCCGGAAGCCAAGGCGGTCGGCCGCATCATTGCAGTCGTCGGCGCCAAGGGCGGCGTCGGCGCCTCCACCATCAGCCACAACGTCGCCTGGGCGATCGCGCGCGACCTCGCCATGGACGCGGTGGTCGCCGATCTCGACCTCGCCTTCGGCACCGCCGGGCTCGACTACAACCAGGATCCGCCGCAGGGCATCGCGGACGCCGTGTTCTCGCCGGACCGCGTCGATACGGCCTTCGTCGACCGTCTGTTGTCGAAATGCACCGACCATCTGAGCCTGTTGGCCGCGCCGGCGACGCTCGACCGGGTCTATGATTTCGGCACCGACGCCTTTGACGCCGTGTTCGACACGCTGCGCTCGACCATGCCCTGCATCGTGCTCGACATCCCGCACCAATGGACGGGCTGGACCAAGCGCGCCCTGATCGGGGCGGACGACATCCTGATCGTGGCCGCGCCCGACCTTGCGAACCTGCGCAACACCAAGAACCTGTTCGACCTCTTGAAGGCGGCTCGGCCGAACGACCGGCCTCCGCTCTACTGCCTGAACCAGGTCGGCGTCCCCAAACGGCCCGAAATCGCCGCCACCGAGTTCGCCAAGGCGATCGAGAGCCAGCCAATCGCCTCGATCCCGTTCGAGCCACAGACTTTCGGCTCCGCGGCCAATAACGGCCAGATGATCGCGGAAATCTCGGCCAACCATAAGTCGATCGACATGTTCCTCCAGATCGCCCAGCGCCTGACCGGCCGCAGCGAGACCAAGAAGCAAAAGTCGTCGTTCCTTTCACCCCTGATTGAGAAGTTGCGCGGAAAATAGCCGCCGCATGGAGTTGTTAAGTGTTCGGTAAGCGTAGCGGAACAGACACCGACCTTCGGGCCCCCAAGCCCGGCGCCGTGTCGCCAGAGCCTGCCCAGGCCCCGGCGCCGAGTGTTTCGCGCGCGCCGCCGCCCCCGGCCATCGCCTCGCCGCCGCTGGCGCCGATCAAGGCTCCCCCGCCCCCGCCGATGGAGAGCCGCCGCTCGGACAATTACTACGAGGTCAAGGCGACGATCTTCGGCGCCCTGATCGAGGCGATCGACCTCGCCCAGCTCGCCAAGCTCGACTCCGAATCCGCGCGCGAGGAAATCCGCGACATCGTCAACGAGATCATCGCGATCAAGAACATCGTGATGTCGATCGCCGAGCAGGAGGAGCTGCTCGACGACATCTGCAACGACGTGCTCGGCTATGGCCCGCTCGAGCCGCTACTGTCGCGCGACGACATCGCCGACATCATGGTCAACGGTGCCAACACGGTGTTCATCGAAGTCGGTGGCAAGATCCAGCGCACCGGCATCCGCTTCCGCGACAACCAGCAGCTCCTCAACATCTGCCAGCGCATCGTCAGCCAGGTCGGCCGGCGCGTCGACGAATCCTCGCCGATCTGCGACGCCCGTCTCGCCGACGGCTCCCGCGTCAACGCCATCGTGCCGCCGTTGTCGATCGATGGCCCCGCGCTGACCATCCGCAAGTTCAGGAAGGACAAGCTGACGCTGGATCAGCTCGTCAAGTTCGGCGCGATCACCCCCGAAGGCGCGGAGATCCTCCAGATCATCGGCCGTTGCCGTTGCAACGTGCTGATCTCCGGCGGTACCGGTTCGGGCAAGACGACGCTGCTCAACTGCATGACCAACTACATCGAGCACGACGAGCGCGTCATCACCTGCGAGGACGCGGCCGAACTGCAGCTCCAGCAGCCTCACGTGGTGCGGCTCGAAACCCGACCGCCCAACATCGAGGGTGAAGGCCAGGTCACGATGCGCGAATTGGTGCGCAACTGCCTGCGTATGCGCCCCGAACGCATCATCGTCGGCGAGGTCCGCGGACCCGAGGCCTTCGACCTGTTGCAGGCCATGAACACCGGCCATGACGGCTCGATGGGCACGCTGCATGCCAACAATCCGCGCGAGGCGCTGTCGCGCTGCGAATCCATGATCACGATGGGCGGCTTCTCCCTGCCCTCGCGCACCATCCGCGAGATGATCTGCGCCTCCATCGACGTCATCATCCAGGCCGCCCGCCTGCGCGACGGTTCGCGCCGCATCACCCACATCACCGAGGTGATGGGCATGGAGGGCGACACCATCATCACGCAGGACATCTTCCTCTATGACCTCGTGGGTGAGGACGCCAACGGCAAGATCATCGGACGGCATCGCTCGACCGGCATCGGTCGGCCCCGCTTCTGGGAGCGCGCCCGCTACTACGGCGAGGAGAAGCGCCTTGCCGCTGCGCTCGATGCGGCGGAAGTGGCGGCGAAGACGTGAGCGGTAACGCACCATGAAGATACAGGTCCTCGCCCTCGCCTTTCTCGCCACCGCCGCCGTCGGCGGCATCGCCTGGGTTTTCCTCTATCCGCTGTTATCAGGCGAGCGAAAGGCGGAGAGCCGCCGCGCCTCCGTCGCGCGCGCCGAGCCGGTCGCGACACGGCAGGCCGAGAAAAGCCAGCGCTCGCGCCGCGAGCAGGTCGAGACCACGCTCAAGGATCTCGAACAGCGTCGTCTGAAGGAAAAGAGCGTTCCACTCAGCGTGCGGCTGTCGCAGGCCGGACTGGACTGGACGTCGCAGAAATTCTGGATCGTCTCCGCCGCGCTCGGCGGCGCGTTCTTCTTCGTCGTCATGTTCGTCGGCGGCGGACTGCTGGGGGCCGCGGGCCTTGCCTTCGCCGGCGGCTTGGGCCTACCGCGCTGGATGCTGAGCTTCCTGAAGAAGCGCCGCGAGAACAAGTTCCTGGCGGCGCTCCCGGATGCGGTCGATGTCATCGTCCGCGGCATCAAGGCCGGCCTGCCGCTGTTCGAATCGATCAAGGTCGTCGCTGCCGATTCGCCGGAGCCGCTGCGCAGCGAGTTCTTGGCGATCATCGAGACCCAGGCCATCGGCATGCCGCTGGGTGAGGCCTGCGCGCGTCTCTATGAGCGCATGCCGCTGCCGGAAGCGAACTTCTTCGGCATCGTCGTCTCGATCCAGCAGAAGTCCGGCGGCAACCTCTCCGAGGCCCTCGGCAACCTCTCGAAGGTGCTGCGTGACCGCAAGAAGATGAAGGAAAAGATCCAGGCGATGTCGATGGAGGCCAAGGCCTCCGCCGGCATCATCGGCTCGCTGCCGCCGATCGTGATGTTCCTGGTCTATCTCACGACCCCGCAATACATCTCGCTGCTGTGGACCCACCCCACCGGCCAGCTCATGCTGGTCGGCTGCGTCGTCTGGATGTCGATGGGCATCCTGGTGATGAAGAAAATGATCAACTTCGACTTCTGACGGTGCGCGTATGGTCGATCTCCTCGTCACGAAACTGCACGACGTTCATTTCATGACGATGCTGCTGGCGGCAATCGCCGCCAGCGCCACCGTCTACACGCTGGTGATGCCGCTGTTCGCCGGCGAAGGCCTTGCCAAGCGCATGAAGGCGGTGGCAAGCGAGCGCGAGCGCATCCGGCAGCGCGAGCGCGACCGGCTCGCCAAGACCGAGAAGGTTTCGCTGCGTCAGACGCCGAAGCAACTCGTCTCCAGGGTGGTCGACGACTTCAACCTCACCAAATGGCTGGCGCAGGAAGCCGCGCGCGATAAGCTCGTGATGGCAGGCTATCGTGGCCAGGCGCCCTACATCACTTTCCTGTTCGCCCGCATGGTGACACCGCTCGTGCTGTTCGTCGGCTCCATGCTCTACGTGTTCCTGATCGCGCATATGCAGCAGTCGCTGCCGATCAAGGTCGGTATCTGCGTCGGCGCCGCCTATCTTGGTCTCCAGGCGCCGATGCTGTTCCTGCGCAACGCGATCTCCAAACGCCAGCTCTCGATCAAGCGCGCCTTTCCCGACGCGCTCGACCTGCTGCTGATCTGCATCGAGTCCGGCATGTCGGTCGAGATGGCATTCCGCAAAGTCGCGACCGAGATCGTCGGCCAGTCGATCGCGCTGTCGGAGGAATTCACGCTGACCACGGCCGAGCTGTCCTACTTGCAGGACCGCAAAGTAGCCTATGAGAACCTGGCGCGGCGCACCGGCCTCGAAGGCGTCAAATCGGTCTGTCTCGCGCTTCAGCAGGCGGAGCGCTACGGTACCCCGCTCGGACATTCCTTGCGCGTGATGGCACAGGAAAACCGCGACATGCGCATGAACGAGGCCGAGAAGAAGGCCGCCGCGCTGCCGCCAAAGCTGACCGTGCCGATGATCCTGTTCTTCCTGCCGGTGCTGTTCGTCGTCATTCTCGGACCGACCGGCATCAAGGTCTCCGAGCTGCATTGATCGCTCGCGCCGTCCAACACGCGTTGAGTGAGATCAAACGCAAGCAGTTGCCGAGGTTCACCTCTCCCCAGCGAGGAGGGGTGAACTGCACCTCCGACTCGCGCCGGAAACTCGTCCTGTTCTAGCCGGCTATTCCGATTGGCTGAGGGAAGCGACCGGCATGCGCTTTGCCGCGTTGTGCGGCGCGTCGTTGCGGTTCAGCATTTCCTTGAGGTAGGCGACGTTGGCCGCGGCTTCGTCCGGCGGCAGGTCGGCCTTGACGATGCTCTCGGCCTCCGCGAAGCGTCCCTGCAGGCCGACCACCAGCGCAAGATTCTGCCGTACCCGCGCGCTGGCGCGTGGCGAGGCATAGGCCTGCCGGAGCGTCTCTTCCGCCCGCGGCAACTCCTTCGTGAGCATGTAGGAAAGGCCGAGATTGGACAGGACGCCTGGATCGCCGGGCGTGATCTTCAGTGCGCTGACATAGTAGCGGCGCGCTTCCTCGTGCTTGCCCATCTGGTCGAGGCAGGTGCCCTGCACGGAGAGCAGGCGCCAGTCCGGGTTGTCGGGCGAGTGCGCCTTCGACAGCACGTCGAAGGCCTGCTGAAAATTGCCGTTGTCGGCGAGCGCGTGGCCATAGAGCGCCAGAAGCGGCTTATTGCCGGGATGGGCGATGGTTGCCTGCTCCAGCACGGCGGCGGCCTGCGCCCGCTGGCCGTTGGCGCGCAGCGCCTGGCCAAAGGCAAGCGCGGCGTCGGGATCCTTCGGATTGGCGCGGTAGCGCTCGCCATAGACGTCGGCGGCGCGGACAGGATCTGCGGGCACTGCGGTTTCCGTGCGCGGCGACACCGAGCCCGTGATGTCGGAAATCTTAGACATCGCCGTACAGCCGCCGAGGCCCGCAGCGATGACCGCCACCAGCGAGCTGGATGCAAGAAGCCGGGCAACACTGAACCGCTGACGCATGACGCTTTGACTCTCGAGCCGATTGATCGAGCCGAACACGCCAGCAATAGACTGTTAACCCTAACGGCCGGTTAACACGGGCCTGCCGCCCCCAGGGCGGAGCGCCGCACGGCCGGCGGGCATGCCACCGAGAGCGAGGTCGACCCTCAACGGTCTTGCGCGGAGCGGCTCAGTACTCCATGGCGAGGCGCTTCCTCACTTCATCGATGCGCTTGTCGAGCGCGTCGAAACGCGCATGGACTGCGCGGTCATGGAGATAGAAAATGTAGCCGCCGGCGAGGAATGCGAAGATCCAGTGATGGTGTTCGACATAGGCGAAGACCGCCTCGACGGCCTGGCCGAAAAACGCGACCACGCTCCACAGAAATTCCATTGCATTCCCTCCCGGCACGGCTTGTCTTGGACTTGCCCTTGATCCGCGGCACCGACGCCACAGACGAGTTTTGGTGGAACCTAGCATGGTGACGGCGAGGCGAGTAGCAGCTCGCGGGCGCGCCGAGGGCGGCAAAGCCGATTGCGGGTGCCGCGAAACTCTGCGAAGTCTCTTGTCATCATCTGAACCAGCTTGGGCCGGACCCGCCAATGCCTTCCGTATTCGAGACGTCGTCTGCCGCCATTCCCATCACCTTCGTTACCAAATCGAGCTGGGACCGGGTCGCCGAGACGCTGGTGCCGCCGCAACGGCAGTTCGCCGCGGCCAACGGCTTTGCCGGAAAGCCGGGCGCCTATCTCGCGTTGCCGGCGCCGGATGGCGCAGTCGCAGGGGTCTTGTTCGGCCTCGAGGACGAGGCCGCAAGATCACGCGACCTGTTCCGGCCAGGCAGCCTGCCGGGGCTGCTGCCTGCCGGCACCTATCGCTTCGCCAATGCGCCGCACGATACGCGCCTCGCCACCCTCGCCTTTGCACTCGGCAGCTATCGCTTTGCCCGCTACCGCAAAGCGGATGCGCCCGAGGTCAGGCTGGTGCCGCCCGATGGGGTCGACGCCGCCGAAATTACTGGGATCGCCGATGCGGCGTGTCTGGCACGCGATCTCGTCAACACGCCTGCCAACGACATGGGGCCTGTCGAGCTCGCTGCGGCGGCGCAGGCGCTCGCCGCCGAATTCGGCGCGAGCTTTGGCTGCATCGTCGGCGACGAATTGAGGGCGCAGAATTTTCCGCTCATCCATGCAGTCGGCATGGCTTCGACCCGCGCGCCGCGTCTGATCGACATCACCTGGGGCGACCCTGCGCATCCAAAGGTCACTCTGGTCGGCAAGGGCGTCTGCTTCGACACCGGCGGGCTCGATATCAAGCCGTCGAGCGGAATGCTCATCATGAAGAAGGACATGGGCGGTGCGGCCAACGTGCTGGCGCTCGCGCGCATGGTGATGGGTGCCAAGCTCAAGGTGCGGCTGCGCGTGCTGATCCCCGCCGTGGAGAACGCGGTCGCCGGCAATGCCTTCCGGCCGCTCGACATCTTCCCCTCGCGCAAGGGGATCACGGTCGAGATCGGGAACACCGACGCGGAAGGCCGGCTGGTGCTGGCCGACGCGCTGGCGCTGGCGGACGAGGAGAAGCCCGATCTGCTGATCGATCTGGGCACGCTGACCGGTGCGGCACGCGTTGCGCTGGGCCCGGATTTACCGCCCTTTTACACCAATGATGAGACGCTTGCCGCCGACGTCGCGCGCTGCGCCGTCAAGGAGAACGATCCGTTGTGGCGCATGCCGCTATGGCCGGCTTACGATTCCTGGCTGGACTCCAAGACGGCCAACATCACCAACGCGCCATCCGGAGCCTTCGCCGGCTCGATCACCTGCGCGCTGTTCCTGCAGCGTTTCGTCGAGCAGGCGAAGAGCTGGCTGCATGTCGACATCTACGCCTGGACGCCATCGGCAAAACCCGCGCGACCCGAGGGCGGCGAATGCCAGGCCGCGCGCGCTCTCTTCGCACTTTTGAGCGAACGCTATGCATGACCCTCGGGTGACGCCGGCACGCGGCGACATCGCCGCGAAATATCTCGAAGCCAAGGTGCAGGCCGAGCGCTTCGTCACCGGCGAAGAATTCGAGGTGGTCGAGGCAATCGCGCCGCTGCGCGAGCAGCCGTCGTCGAGCGCGATGCTGATGACCGAGGCGCTGCGCGGCGAGCGCGTCACGATCTACGATCGCAACGGCGAAGGCTGGGCCTGGGGCCAGCTCGTAAGTGACGGTTATGTCGGCTGGGTTCCCGATGCGACGCTCGCCAAGCCCGCGGCTGCGCCGACAAACAAGGTCAGTGCGCTCCGGACCTTTGCCTTTCCGGGCCCGTCGATCAAGCTGCCGCCATCCGACACGCTCGTGATGGGGTCAAAAGTCGCGGTAACGCGCGAGGACGGCTCCTTCGCAATCACCCGCGAGGGACACTATCTCCCGAAGACGCACCTCGTCGCTCTCGACCACCGCGAGCCGGATTTGGTCGCCGTCGCCGAGCGCTTCGTCGGCACGCCCTACCTCTGGGGCGGGAAGAGCTCATTCGGCATCGATTGCTCGGGGCTGGTCCAGGTTTCACTCACTGCCGCCGGCATCGGCTGCCCGCGCGACAGCGACATGCAATTGGCGGGTCTCGGACGAACCCTGGAGCCGCATGAGAGGACCAAGCTGCAACGCGGCGACCTGATTTTCTGGAAGGGCCATGTCGCGATCGTGCGCGATGGCAGCACCATGGTCCACGCCAACGCGCATCACATGGCGACGGTGATCGAGGCGATCCAACCGGCAATTGCGCGGATCAAGCAGGCCGGCAGCGAGGTCATTGCGATCAAGCGGCTGGGTTGATCTCGCGAAAGTGACTCGGACCACCTCGCCCATGGGGAGAGGTGAGGAGCCTACGTCGCCACCGCCCCGTTGCCGGCCGTCTCCAGCCGGAACGCGGCCGCGAACAGGGCGCGCGTGTAGTCTGTCTTCGGGTTCTTGAACAGCTCCGCCGCCTGCCCTTCCTCGACCACCTTGCCGCCGCGCATCACGATCAGGTGGCTGGCGAGCGAGGCCACGACGCGCAGATCGTGCGAAATGAACATGTAGGTGAGATCGCGCTTGCGCTGCAATTCGCGCAGAAGGTCGACCATCTGCGCCTGGAACAGCATGTCGAGCGCGCTGGTCGGCTCATCCAGCACGACGAAATCCGGCTCGAGCACGATCGCGCGCGCGATGCTGATGCGCTGGCGCTGGCCGCCGGAGAATTCATGCGGATAGCGGAAGCGCGTTTCCGGATTGAGACCGACATCCTCCAGCGCCTTGATGACGCGTGCCTCGCGGTCCTCGCGCGAAAGCTTCGGCTGATGCACCGAAAGCCCCTCACCGACGATATCGGCGACCGACATGCGCGGGCTGAGCGAGCCGAACGGATCCTGGAACACGACCTGCATGTCGCGGCGGAACGGGCGCATCTCCTTGAAGCGCAGACCCTGGATATCTTTCCCCAGGAAGACGATGCGGCCGTTCGACGAGATCAGCCGTAAGAGCGCAAGCCCGAGCGTGGTCTTGCCGGAGCCGGACTCGCCGACGACGCCGAGCGTCTCGCCCTTGCGCACGGCGACGCTGACGCCGTCGACCGCTTTGATGTGTCCGACCGTCTTGCGCAGGAAACCGCGCTTGATCGGAAACCAGACCTTCAGCGCGTCGGCCGACATCACGACCGGCGCGTTCGGCTGCGGCGGCGCCGGATCCGGCTTCGGCTCGGCCGCGAGCAGGTCACGCGTATAGGGATGCTTGGGGCTGGTGAAGACCTGCTCGACCGGCCCCTGCTCGACGATCTTGCCGCCGTTCATCACGCAGACGGTGTCGGCGATACGGCGCACGATACCGAGATCATGGGTGATGAAGAGCAGGCTCATGCCGAGGCGCGATCGGATCTCGGCTAGCAGCGCCAAAATCTGCGCCTGCACCGTGACGTCGAGCGCCGTCGTCGGCTCGTCCGCAATCAACAGGTCGGGCTCATTGGCGAGCGCCATCGCGATCATCACGCGCTGGCGCTGACCGCCGGAGAGCTGATGCGGATAGCTCGCGAGCCGCGTCTCGGGATCGGGGATGCCGACCTGGGCGAGGAGTTCCAGCGTCCGCTTGCGCGCCAGCGCATTGCTGGTCGGATTGTGGAGCTGGATGATCTCGCCGATCTGCGCCTCGATCGTGTGCAGCGGATTGAGCGAGGTCATCGGCTCCTGGAAGATGATGGAGATGTCGCTGCCGCGGATTCCGCGCATCTCCTGCTCCGAGAGGTTCAGGATCTCACGCCCCTTGAAGCGGATGCTTCCCGAGGGATGCGAGGCGTTGGGATAGGGCAGAAGCTTCATGACCGAGAGCGCGCTGACCGACTTGCCGGAGCCGGATTCGCCGACCAGCGCCACGCATTCGCCGCGCTTGATCTGGAACGACACCTTGTCGACGGCGAGCGTCGTGCCTGCGCCCTGGTGGAAGGCCACCGAGAGGTCGCGCACGCTCAGAAGGGGCTGGTTGATCGCGTCCATCGCTTACCTGAACGTCTTGCGCGGATCGAAGGCGTCGCGGACCGCTTCGCCGGTGAAGATCAGGAGCGACAGCATGATCGCGACGGCGAAGAAGCCGGAGAAACCAAGCCACGGCGCCTGCACGTTGGCCTTGGCCTGCGCCAACATCTCGCCGAGCGACGGCGAGCCGGGCGGCAGGCCAAAGCCCAGGAAGTCCAGCGCCGTGAGCGTCATCACCGATGAGGAGACGATGAACGGCAAGAACGTCATCGTCGCCACCATGGCGTTCGGCAGGAGGTGGCGGAACATGATCACGGCGTTGGAGACACCGAGCGCCCGTGCAGCCTGGATGTATTCGAAATTGCGCCCGCGCAAGAACTCCGCGCGCACGAGGCCGACCAGCGCCACCCAGTGGAACAGCACCATGATGCCGAGCAGGATGAAGAAGCCCGGCGGGAGCACCGCCGATATGATGAGCAGCAGATAGAGATAGGGAATCGCATTCCATATCTCGATGAAGCGCTGGAACAACAGATCGATCCAGCCACCGAAATAGCCCTGCACGCCGCCGGCGATGATGCCGATGACCGACGAGACGATGGTCAGGATGAGGCCGAACAGCACCGAGATGCGGAAGCCATAGATCAGACGCGCAACCACGTCGCGGCCCTGATCGTCGGTCCCGAGCCAGTTGTATTCGAGATCGCGGCAGCTCTTCAGTCCCTTCTTCTCCACCACCGGCTTGCATTGCGCCTCCGTCAGCATCCAGGTTGGCGGCGACGGCGCGGGTGTCGGCAGGTCGAGATTGTGGGTGTCGTAGGAATAGCGGATGAGCGGCCAGACGATCAGGCCGCCCTTGTCCTTGATCAGCTTCTGCAAATAGGGATCGCGATAGTCGGCCGCGGTCTCGAAATCGCCGCCGAAGGTGGTCTCCGAATAGGTAACGAAAGCGGGCCAGTAGAGACGGCCGTCGAACTTGATCATGAACGGACGATCGTTGGCGATCAGTTCGGCGAACAGCGACACCACGAACAGGACCATGAAGATCCAGAACGACCAGTAGCCGCGCCTGTTCGCCTTGAAGTTCTGCCAGCGCCGGCGGTTGAGCGGCGACGGGGCGAACGCCTTGCCCGTAGGGGGTACTGCCTCGCCCAGCGGCGCCTGGGTCTTGGTCTCGATCGGTGTGGGCGCGATGACCGACATCAGACCTCCCGCGCCTCGAAATCGATCCGGGGATCGATCCACATATAGGTCAGGTCGGAGATCAGATTGACCACGAGCCCCATCAGCGAAAAGATGTAGAGCGTGCCGAACACGACGGGATAATCGCGGTTGAGAACGCTCTCGAAACCCAGCAGCCCGAGCCCGTCCAGCGAGAAGATGGTCTCGATCAAAAGCGAGCCCGAGAAGAAGGCGCTGATGAAGGCGCCAGGGAAACCCGCGATCACGATCAGCATGGCGTTGCGGAAGATGTGGCCGTAGAGCACCTGTCGCTCGCTACAGCCCTTGGCCCGCGCGGTCATGACATATTGCTTGCGGATTTCGTCCAGGAACGAATTCTTGGTGAGAAACGTCATGGTCGCAAATGCACCGAGCGCCATCGAGATCAGGGGCAAGGTCAGGTGCCAGAAATAGTCGAGGATCTTCCAGTACCAGGGGAATTGCGACCAGCCGTCCGATGTCAGCCCGCGCAGCGGGAACCAGTTGAAGAACGAGCCGCCGGCGAACAGGATGATCAGGAGGATCGCAAACAGGAAGCCGGGGATCGCGTAGCCGAGCACGATCACCGCCGACGTCCAGGTGTCGAAACGCGCGCCGTCCTTGACCGCCTTGCGGATGCCGAGCGGTATGGAGATCAGGTACGTCATCAGCGTCAGCCAGATGCCGAGCGAGATCGAGACCGGCAGCTTCTCCTTGATGAGCTGAATGACGCTGACGGTGCGAAAGTAGCTGGTGCCGAAATCGAACCGCGCGAAATTCCAGACCATCATCAGGAAGCGCTCGGGCGCTGGCTTGTCGAAGCCGAATTGCTGCTCCAGCTTCTTGATGAACTCGGGATCGAGCCCCTGCGCGCCGCGGTATTTCGAGTTGACCGCGTCGGCGCCGGCGCCGACCTGTCCCGGCGCACGCTGCGCGAAATCGCCGCCGCCCGAGATGCGCGAGGTGCCGCCGGTGTCGGCGCCGGAGAGCTGCGCGATCACGCGCTCCACCGGGCCGCCCGGTGCGAATTGCACCACCACGAAGGAAATGAAGAGGATCCCGAGCAGCGTCGGGATCATCAGGAGGATACGGCGGGCGATATAGGCGCTCATGAGCTACTTCGCCTGATCGAGCCTGGCGGCTTTGGCGGCATCATACCACCACAGAGTCCGCTCGCCGACGTCGCTGGAATAGTCACTCAGCTGGTACCGCGGCAACTCCTTCGGGTGATCGAACATGTCCCAATAGGCCAGTCGGTGGCTGGTGTTGTTCCATTGCGGCACCCAATAGCGCCCGGCACGAAAGACGCGATCGATAGCACGGCAGGCGACCGTCAGTTCATCGCGCGTATTGGCCGCCATCGCTTTCTCCACCAGCGCATCGATCGCAGGATTGGCGACGCCGGCCAGGTTATGGGATCCCTTCGTGGCTGCGGCCTGCGAGGTGAAATAGGTCCGCAGGCTGTCACCGGGGGTCGGCGTCATGCTGATGCGCTCGATCGCGACGTCGAAATCGAACCCTTCGACCCGCGCGCGATGCTGGACGGCATCGACGACGCGCAGACTGGCCTCAATCCCAAGCGTGTTCAGGTTCTTGATGAAGGAGGCGTGATGCGGCTGGAACGACGGCTCGTCGATCAGGAACTCGACGGTGAAGACGTCGCCATTCGGCAGCAGACGCTTGCCATCCTTGACCGGAAGCTTTGCCTCCTGGAGCAACTGCTGCGCCTTGCGCAACAGCGTGCGGTCCTGGCCCGAGCCGTCCGTCACCGGCGGCACGTAGGGCTCGCCAAACACCTCATCGGGGACCTGGCCGCGATAGGGCTCGAGCAGCCTCAACTCCTCCGGCGAGGGCATGCCTTGCGCAACGAGGTCAGAGTTCTGGAACGGCGAGATTGTGCGGGCATAGGCGCCATACATGATGGTCTTGTTGGTCCACTCGAAGTCGAACGCGCAGTTCATGGCGTCGCGAATCCTGGCGTCCTTGAACTTGTCGCGGCGGGTGTTGATGAACCAGCCCTGGCCGCCTGACGGCGTTCGGTCCGGCACCGATTCTCGCTTGACGCGGCCGTCCTTGATGGCCGGAAAATCGTAGCGCGTCGCCCAGATGCGCGAGGTGAATTCCTCGCGATAGAAGTAGTTCTTGCCGGTGAAGCCCTCGAACGCGACGTCGCGATCGCGGTAGTACTCGTAGCGCACGACGTCGAAATTGTTGCTGCCGCGACAGACCGGCAGGTCGGCAGCCCACCAGTCCTTCACCCGCTCGAACTCGATGTAGCGATTGATTTCGAACTTCCCGACCTTGTAGGGGCCCGAGCCGAGCGGGACATCCGTCGTCGATTCCTCGAACGGCCTCGTCGCGTAATAAGCCTTCGAGAAGATCGGCAGGCCTGCCGCATAGAGCGGCACGTCGCGCGCGCGCTTCTCGGCGAAATTCACCACTACGATGGAGTCATCGAGCGCCTCGGCGCCCTTGACGTCGCGCATCTGCAACTGGACCAACGGATGGCCCTTCTCCTTCAGCGTGTTGATGGAGAAGGCGACATCATGCGCGGTCAGCCTCCCACCGTCGTGAAACCTCGCCTCGGGCCGAATCGTGAAACGGTAGGCGAGCTTGTCCGGGGAGATCTGCACCGATTTGGCGGCATAGCCGTACATCGCATCGGGCTCATCACCCGCATGCGCCATCAGCGAGATGAAAGTCAGATCCATGCCCTGCGCGCCCTCGCCTTTGAGGATGAAGGCGTTGAGCGAGCTGAATGTGAAGAAGGATTGATTGTAGGCGCGCACCGACGGGATCAGCGAGAACGTGCCGCCCTTCGGCGCATCGACATTGACGTAGTCGAAATGGTGGAAGTCGGCCGGATATTTGAGATCGCCGAACGCCGAGATTCCGTGCATCTCGGCCGGCATCTCCGACCCCTGCGCGCCGCGCAGCCAAGCCGGGCTCAGCGATGCGCTCAAGGCGCCGCCGGCGCCCATGGCCAGCACGTGCCGTCGTGAAAGCTGCGCCATGCGCGAAAGCTTCCTCAAGAGCGTTTTCCGATTCGGGCGGCCTTCTCGGCGTCATACCACCACAGCGTCGGCAGGCCTGACCTGCCATATTTCGGCAGCGGCTCGGCATGGCTGAAGCGGTCCCACCGGGCGTAGCGCGAGAACGAATAGGTAAACTGGGGCACAACGTAGAAATTCCACAGCAGCACGCGATCGAGCGCGCGCGTTGCGGCAACGAGCCCAGGGCGGTCCTTGGCGAAGATCACTTTCTCGATCAATGCATCCACGGCCGGATTCTTGATCCCGATGGTGTTGCGCGCGCCGGGCACGTCGGCCGTCTGCGATCCCCAATACTCGCGCTGCTCGTTGCCCGGCGAGAGCGACTGGCCCCACTGATCGATGATCATGTCGAAGTCGAAGCTCCGCAGCCGGTTCTGATACTGGGCGTCGTCGACCGTGCGGACCGACGTATTGACGCCAATCCGCTCCAGCGACGGCTTGTAGAACAGTGCGATACGCTCGGACGAGGGATCCTGGACCAGGATTTCAACCGTCAGAACCTTGCCAGAGGCGTCGACCAGCTTGTGATCGCGTACCTCGAAGCCCGCCTCCTTCAGGAGCTTTGCCGCTTCACGCAAGTTGGCGCGCACCGCTTCCGGATTGCCGCCGACCGGATTCTGGTACGGCGTGGTGAAGACTTCCGGCGGCACCTTGTCCTTCACGGTCTCGAGGATCTGCAATTCCTCACCCTGAGGCAGGCCGGTTGCGGCAAGCTCCGTGCCCTCGAAGTAGCTGTTGATCCGCTTGTACTGACCGAAGAACAGCTGCTTGTTCATCTCCTCGAAGTCGAAGGCGTAATTGAAAGCCCGCCGCACCCGCGGGTCCCTAAACTGGTCGCGCCTGCTGTTGACCACGAAGGCCTGCATCCGACCGGAATCGTTGATCGGGAATTCTTCCTTGACCACCCGCTTCTCGGTGACTGCCGGAAAATCGTAGGCGGTCGCCCATTGCTTGGCGGAATTCTCTGCGATCCAGTCGGCCTGATCGGCCTTGAAGGCTTCGAGCGCCACGATGTTGTCGCGGAAGAACTCGAAGCGCAACTCGTCGAAATTGTTCTGCCCGACCTGGCTCGGCAAGTTCGCGCCCCAATGGTCCTTGACCCGTTCGAGCTTGATCGAGCGTCCCGCCACGAATTCCTTGATCCGGTATGGACCTGAGCCGAGCGGAATCTCGAGTGTAGTCGCACCGATGTCGCGCTTGCGCCCTTGCGCATCGGTGCCTTCCCACCAGTGCTTTGGCAGCACCGTGAGCTCGCCGACGATGGTGGGCAGTTCCCTGTTGCCAGGACCGTCAAAGGTAAACTTGATGTCGCGCTCGCCGACCTTCTCGGCTTTCACCACATGGCGGTAGTACGACCCGTACATCGGGCTTTGCTTCTTCAGCGTCTCCAGCGAGAAGATCACGTCCTCAGGCGTGACCGGCTTGCCGTCGTGCCAGCGGGCTTCCTTGCGGAGGCGATAGATCACCCAGGAGAAATCGTCCGGATGCTGGGCGGCTTCGGCAAGCTCACCGTACTGCGTCGCCACTTCGTCCTGCGCGCGAGTCATCAGGGTTTCGTGGATCAGCCCGGCAGCCGGTGCGATCACGCCTTTGATGCCGGCAACCGCAATGTTGAAATTGTCGAAGGTGCCGATCGAGATCATGCGCGCGATGCCGCCCTTCGGCGCGTCCGGATTGACGTAGTCGAAGCGCTTGAAATCGGCGGGGTACTTGATGTCGCCAAACAGGGACAGACCATGGCGCCAGGGAAGTTCACCGGCCGATTGCGCCTGCGCGGCGCCAATGATCGGAATGCCGACGGCGGAACCGAGGGCGGGGAGCGCAGCAGTCGCAGCGCCGGCTAGCAGAAGATCGCGTCGGGTAATGGCCAAATGAACGTCCCTGTCTTGAAGGAGGTTACCCCTTTAAGGCCCCAATATACGGCAAGGTTTCGACCGATTGTGTTGCTTTTTCCTCATCTTGGAAGGCCGCGGGGACGGTTCGCTGCGACGAAACGCCCCGATAACAACGCTGCGAGGCGTCAAGCGACAGATAAGGAAAAAGGAAACGGCCAGGCTTTTCGAGCCTGGCCGCGGGTCAGCATAATCTTTTGGCGATCTTACTTCGCCGCAGTCGGCAGCGGCTTCGGGCTATCGGCCAGGCTATTCAGATACGCGATGACGTCGGCGCGCTCCGAATCCTTCGGAATACCGGCGAAGCCCATCGCCGTCCCGGGAATGAAGCCCTTCGGGTTGGTGATGAACTTGTTGAGATCGTCGATGGTCCACTCGCCGCCCTTACCCTTCATCGCGGCGGAGTAGTTGAAGCCAGCTTCGGTGGCACGGGCGCGGCCAACGACGCCGTAGAGGTTCGGACCAACGCGATTCGGGCCGCCCTTCTCGAAGGTGTGGCAGGCGCCGCACTTCTTGGC
>NZ_JBANBK010000071.1:0-45383 GCF_053572325.1 Bradyrhizobium sp. UFLA05-112
GGCCAGCCAGCGGGTGGAACGGATAGGTGATCACGGCTTCGAATGTCAGAAACCCGGCACTATGGCCCCGGCCCGGAAGTCGGCGCGGAAAACTGGGCCCTGCTCGCGTCGATCGTCGCCACCTGCAAGAACGACATCAACCCGGCCGCCTACATCGCCGAAACACTCGAGACGATCATCGACGGCCATCCCCATAGCCGCATCGAAGACCTCATGCCGTGGCGATTCCGCAAAACGTCAAGCCAGCCTCAATAGGGTTGCGGCTAAGCGCTTACCGTCTTCCGCCGCATCGTCAGCGATGTTAGTTCGGCACGCTCATCATCGCTCAGTATCAGGGGGGCAAGTTGCCGGACCGCCATTGGAGACTCCGTCGCTGTTTGCCTCCATCCTTGGCACAGCAACACGAATCTACTGCGAATCTACGATTGCGAACTTGTGACTCGGGACACTAGCTGAAAGGCGGCAAGACTCCCGTCGAGTCAGGAAAGGCGAGCCGGTCTGCTTCGCGCGCAACTGCCCCCTATTGACGAAACGCTCGCATCGGCCACAACGATCATTTCCGACGTGAGCGCTTTTTTTGAAACTCGGAAGGAACGTGCTCCGGCCTCATCGGGCTTATTCCCCTCTCAATCAAGGGCTCTCACCGTTTCAAAGAGTCGATCTCGATCTGTATGAATCTGGGTTCTTGGCTGAAGTGACGTCAGCTATCGTCGGCTCCACTGGCGACCCCAGTACTCGCAAGACGAAGGATGGAAATCGCTGACGGCGCCATTCCCCATATTCGTTGTAAGAGCAGCAAGTCCCGCGGTCTCGCGGGGCGTCGGTCGAAAGAGCTCCGCAACCCACCATCACAGGCATCTAGGCTTCGCGATCCCGCGGAAGCCTCCGCAATCTGCGCGTCACTGGGGCGAATACGGTCAAGCCGACAGATAGCGAGCGAGGCTTCAGGTTTTGATCATGCCTTCTCCCGAACCAGATCGGCGGGAAGCGGAATGTCATTCTCGACTTCGGCGCCGCGCGCCAAGTTCTAGGCCAATGTTTGACACTGAGAGTCCATTTGATACCCAGTCTGATATTGGTGCGGTGGCGGAACACTTTCGACTTTGTCGGTCGCTCAATGACGCGCCATGGAGCGCGTCAACAACGCCGCGGCCGTGCCGGGGGTTTGATACTGGCGGTCTGCGCCCGCGCAGCGAAAAATGCTAAGGCTGGTCGGAGTTGTCTCCGATAGCTCTCGGGAGGAGTGAGGTATGCTAGACAGGCGAGCTTCACTACTCCTCCAGCGCGACCATATCGTCGACTGACCAGGAAACTCGAACCGGTGCTCCCGCTGCGAACCGTGCCTGAGCGCGCACAGACATCATCTTGGCCGTTATCGTGAGGCCACTCGGAGTGGCGACGGCCACGCGCGTCAATCCACCAACGAAGGAAGTGGCAGTGATTACACCGTCCAGGCTGTTAGCGACATCGGGGTTGGATTGGCCGCGTTCGCCGATGGTGACCTTTTCGGGTCGAATCATAAACACAACGTCAGCTCCTTCACGCCCGATCACAGCCGGTGTGGCGATTGATTCACCACCATTTGTCCTGATCCCGCTCTGGCGATACTGACCACAGATTAAGTTGGATTCTCCAATAAATTCCGCCACAAAGCGATTCTTGGGTTTGAAATAGAGTTCGTCGGGCGTGCCCAGTTGCGCGATTTCGCCGCCGCTCATCAGGCAGATGCGATCGGACATATTCAGCGCTTCCTCCTGATCATGAGTTACGTAGATAAAGGTCGTGCCAATGTCTTTGTGGAGGCGCTTAATCTCGCCCTGCATCTGTTCGCGCAGATTTTTGTCCAAGGCTCCAAGCGGCTCGTCCATCATAATGATCGCCGGCGAGTACACGATGCATCGGGCTATCCCGACACGTTGCTGTTGACCGCCGGACAGCTGCCGAGGCTTACGTTTTTCAAAGCCCCGCAATCCGACACGCTCGAGGGCTTCGGTTACCTTGGCCTGGATGATTGCTGCGGATTCACGGCGCACGCGAAGTGGATAGGCAACGTTGTCGAATACCGACATGTGCGGCATCAGAGCGTAATTTTGGAAAACCATGCCGACCCCCCTCCTCCGAGCAGGGAGCAGAGTTATGTCACGACCATCCAGCAGGATGGTGCCGGATGACGCCGCAAACGCTCCGGCGATCAGGTTGAGAAGCGTGGTCTTGCCCGACCCCGAGGGACCGAGCAAGGTCATGAATTCGCCCTTCCGAATGCCGAGATCCGTAGAGTGTAGAGCCGTTATCGGGCCAAACTTCATTGAAAGGCCCCTTAACTCAATGGCAAGGGGCCCCGCACCGGTTGGGTTGCTGTCCCGCCGTAGCCGTTCGCGTTTGTCGCTTGTAACCGACAAAGAAAGATCGGCAGGTGGATACTTTTTATTCGGCATAAGGCTATCGTTAATCAACGTGTTCAACCGCGTCGTCTTTCCAATTCAAAACTGTTTCATTGTATCTGGCGAAGCCGGTGAGTTCGGCGAACTTTAGCCACCATCATTTGGCGTGAACTTTTGGAGTGAGATTGCAACGATGCTAATCAGCAATGACAGAAGGGTTAGAAGTGTCGATACGGCGGCCAATACCGGCGAGACTTCGTACTCGATGGCACTGTACATTCTGACTGGCAGTGTCATGTGATCAGTCCCGCCGGCCAAGAACCAGGCGATGACGACTTCATCGAAAGACAGCAAGAAGGCGAACAGGGCGGACGCAACAAGCGACGGCACAAGTTGCGGCAGGACCACCGCGAAAAACATCCGGACGGGGCCTGCGCCCATGAGTTCCGCACCAAACTCGAGATTTCGATCGAGCTTTTGCACTCCCGCTCCGATCATGAGGATGACGTATGGGAGCGTATACATCACGTGTCCGAGCACGAGCGCGTAGGTGGTCGACGCAATCCTGAAATATGAGAAATACAGATACAGACCAAGCGCCGATACGATCGCTGGTATAATGAGAGGGCTCATGATGATGCCGGTGATAAGCCATTTGCCAACGAATTCATGGCGGATGATCCAGTAACCAGCAGGAACCCCGGCCAGCATAGCCACCGCCATCGAGGCTATTGCCACTTTGACGCTCTCGATGAGAGGATTCTGCCAGCTCGGCGAGGTGAAGAAAATCTTGAAAAGTTCGAGCGAATAACTCTCCGGCGGAAAGGTGAGTGCAGTCACGGACCCAAAGGCCATCGGAATGATGACCACAATAGGTGCCATGATCACAAAGTAAACCATAGTTGCCAGACTCGCGCCTATCGCCTGGTAGCGTTGAAGGAGCGGATCTTTGATCGTTATCGTCATGCGTGCTCCTAAATTTTAGGCCGGCGCCAGAGCGCCAAAGGAATTGCAAAGGTGGCAACCAGAACCAGCAAAATGACACTGATAGCGGCAGCCTTGGGCCAGTCCAGAATTTGGCGGTTATAGAAATCAACCAGATTTGAGAGCATCTGATGCTTGGGGCCGCCGAGCTGCGCCGGCACAACAAAAGCACCGAGCGACATCACGAACACACTAAGCAGACCTACGAAGATTCCCGACCAGCTCATGGGCAGGGTCACAGTCAAGAAGATACGCGCTGGGGTTGCACCCATAATATTGGCTGCCCGGTAGATGGAGCTGTCAATCGATAGCAAGCTTGCAAGGATGGGCAACACGATAAATGGCGTCAGGAAATTTGTCATGCCGACAAGAAGGCCGACCAAATTTAGCATAAGAGGCAAGTGGATCGGCGTGCCAAGAATCCAACTCAGGAAGCTGTTGATCATCCCGTCGCGGCCTAGTATGATTGTGAATGCGAAGCATTTGACTAGTACGCTGGTCCAGAAGGGGAGGAGGACAAGCAGAGTCAGGATCGCTCTGCGGCGGGGTTGTTGACGCGCTAGGTGCAAGGCAGCCACAAACCCCAGCAGCAAGGCGAAGAAAGATGACAAGGCTGCGATCACAAGGGTCGTAGTGAGCGTCTGCCTGAATAGCGAGCTTTGAAGTACCGCTCTGTAAGCGGCCAACGAGAACGCCTCCCCGTTCAAGCTGGTATAGCCGACATAGAGGAGCGGCGGTAGGACAATTCCAGTCGCGAGCACCACGGCGGGTGACATGAATAGAGCCTGGGCGCTCGTGCTTGTGATCAGCTTCATAGTCGTATTGGTCCGTACAGCCTGCTTGCGTAGTGAGTGGAAGGGCCTCTTGAAGGCCGTCCACTCAAAAAGGCGCTGACTTAACTCAGAATCCATTCCTTGAATCGCGACTGAACTGTTTCGTACGCATCAGTCCAGTAGGCCGGGTCGAAGAAGAGGCTGCCCGGCGTGTTAAGGTCCGGCAACCATTTGCGGCTTTCCGGAGACATCGCCGACATGGCCTTGTTGGAGATTGGCGCCGTACCCGTGGCCTCAGCGAAGCCTGCCTGAGCTTCCGGGCGAAGGATAAAACTCAAAAACTTCATGGCGCTTTCCTTGTTCGGCGCCCCTTTCACGATCATCAGTGGGTCGGCGAAAAATATGTTCTGCTTGAAGGAGAATGCCAACGGTTTGCCGCCACCTGGCCGGTTGGTCGGCAAGACCCGCCCGGCGAAGGTGTAGCTGAAGTCGACTTCCCCCGTTTGCAGCAGCGACACGGTTTGGGGGCTCGTCGTCGTCCAAGCTGAAACGCTAGACTTGATGCGATCGAGAACCTTGAATGCTCGCTCCACATCAAGGGGATACATGTCTTTTGGATCGACGCCATCTGCCAGCAGTGCGGCCTCCATCGTGCCGTCAGCGGTATTGCGAAACGCGCGGCGACCTGGGAACTTATTTGGGTCAAACATGTCTCGGAAGATTTCGGGGTGCTTTCCAGCCGAGTATTTTTCCGGATCCCATGCGATGCCAGACGTGTAGATCTCATACGCTACCACGTCTTTTTTTGGTTGGACCGATAGGTCGTTAGCGTCAAATACCGAAAGGTCCAGTTGCTCCCAGTAGCCATGCTTCGAGCCATACGCAGCATCTGCCGGCGTTCCGGTAAAAATATCCAGCTCAACATTTCCTGTGGTCAGTTGAGCTTTTACCTTCGCCAAATCTGCAGATCCGGGAACAATGTTGACCACTATTCCTGTCTCTTTGGTGAACGGGTCAGCCAGCTTTTTTCTGATAGCATCACCGAACGAGCCTAAAGGCGCGGCCATGGTTATCGATCCTGCCGCATAAGACATTCTAGCCAGCAACGGCGCAGCAAGCATACCTGCTCCACCCCTCAAAACGGAGCGGCGTGAGACACTTCCGAAAGATTTCATAGTGTTCCTCCCCTAGGATTTAACGTTTTTGTTAATCACTGCCGCGACGCGATGGGATCAAGGGCTTGTTATGGCTGGACCACGCGCTTAGACTCGCGCGGTCCGCGGCCAAGGAAGGCGGAGCAACCAGAGCATCTGGGTTTATTTGTACGATTTTGGCATGCCGTTCCCGGCATTATTGATGTCGGATGAGACATCCACTTTCACATTCATAAATAAGTCCCCTTCCCTAGACTCCAATGATAGAAGCAGCTCGCGCTCAAAGCCTGCGAAAATTGGCTAAAAATCGCACAAATTCGTCGCACCAGAATGAATTTGTACTCTTTCAAGTCGCGAGCAGAAAGAAGGGCCCGATGGGAATAGGTCATGGCGCACGCTGCGCTCGGCCGAATGCACGATGGTCGCACCAGCCGTGAGCACGGTCAATTATCGGGCTCACCTCCTAGACCATTCCTCCGTCGAGCAGTGGTGGGCTTTCTTTCCAGTGATGTGACGAGCACACGCTCTTGTGGCCTGAGCCCAAAATAGCAGTGCGCTTGCTTGCTCGCTAATCCACAGTTTTGGACGACGTTGATGAGTTCGGAGAACTTTACTCGGCGAATCTTGGACAGGAGCTCGCTGCTGGCGCGCCACGGCTAGACCTCGAACCAATTCGCCCAACTGCGGCGAGGCTTTGACGAGCGGATCGGGAAATCGCTCTCTTCGGCTTTGCAGCTGGGCTGCGGTCAGCATCCCGCTCCTTCTTTCCACTCTATTCGCAAGCTCGACACAAGCTATTCAATCGGTGGCGCCGCAGGTCCCTCGTGCTCCCTTCGTATCAATTTGCACGAGGGCTGGAAAAAGCTAACGAATAAGCGGGCCGAAAGATAATGAGTCAGCAAGCAGCCGCTCCAATTTCCTGACGGTAGCGCAGGATGGATCGACAGCCGGACCGCATCGTTGGTCCGGGTGAAGAGGACGCGCGGTCTGTTTTCATTGGCGACCAGGCCTGATGGCTGCCGCTAGGTGTCTCTCGTCGCTGCCGGACGGACCAAAGCTTGGCGCCGTTGCTCGGCCAGCCGTCGCTGGCGGCGAGTGCCTTCACCTACACCTTGGAGATAACGGCACGGCCTCGAATCCGAAGTTGCCGAACGTCTTTCCGGCGAGCAGTCGCGCCCCGACGTGATGGCGCCCGATCGGCGGCCGCATTCGGTGATCTTGTGCTCGGCAATGGTGCCGGGGAGGCGGACAGCGAAGTTCTGATTGGGGAGCGGCACTGGTAACAGCCGGTGCCTCCTTGTCTGTGTCTTCGGCTCCCCGGGGCGACGCGAATTTGGCGAGCTGGTGCAGAGATCAATGATGGGAGAGAAAAGGTGTGGACTGAACAGGGTTGCGAACTGGACCTATGGGGCGCTCGATCGAAAGTCTCGTTTGAGGTGGATGCGGTCCTGTGTGCAATTCGAGGAGTCGCTCGTCCAACTGCTTGTCCGCGGTGGTGAGGCGATGATTTAGACGGAGATAATCTGTCCAGGTCGGTGTGCGGAATGTCTCCGTCCATTGCGAAGAGATTTGAAGATCACGTAGCAAGGCCCAATAGCGAGCGCCGACACGACTCCGCATGCGCCTGCGTTCCCGCATGAGGCCCAGGAAATTGTCAACATTACTCTCTGATATTAAATATTCAATGTTGACGACGATGGGACCGCTTCGCGGTTTCAGAGCAAGCGCAACTGCAGGGGGGGACTCCTCCAACGGATCGAGGTTTGGATTTCGGGAGTCACGGACAGGCAACAGGAAGCCGGCAGCAGCAACCAGCAACAGAGCTCCAGCGGAGCACGCCTGTGCCCAACTTAGGGAGTAGTTCTGGACCATCACGCCCCACATCCAACTGCCGGCAGCGATACCGCCGTACGTTAACGCGTAATGAATCGAGAGGATGCGACCTACGATCCACCGCGGGCTCGCCAATTGCACACAGACATCGAGTCCAGACCAGGCGATGACCCAACCCGCACCACCTAGCCCCATGGCGGTCGCCGCTATTGCGAGTGGAGGCCTCAAAGCGAGGCAAATGGAGCATGCCGCGCAGGCCAGGCACGCGAGTACTATTAATTGTTCTTGCGACATGATCCGTCTGAAGTGGCCGGTCGATATGCCCCCGAAGAAAGCGCCGGTCCCGAAGCCAGCCATCAGAATGCCATATGCGATCGGCCCTCTCGTCAATTGGTCGCGAACAACTAGAGGGAGCAGCGCGAGTAGAGAGATGCCAGCGAAGCCAAACAGGAATCCACGCGCGACAGCTGCCTTGATATCGGAAGACATCACCGTGAAGCGCATCCCGTCATAGATCGCCATGGTCATCGGCTCGGGCGGGAAAGGCGACGAGGGAACCTTCCACTTGCAGCGCCATATGGCGCATAACGGCGCCACATAGCTAAGCGTGTTCAGAGCAACAGCCGTCAGAGGTCCAAAGGAGGCAAGGATGATGCCCCCGAGCGCCGGTCCCACGCTGCGGGCAGTATTGAACCCCACGCTGTGGAGCATCACGGCAGCCGGGAGGTCGCGTCTGTCTACAATGTCGCCAATTGACGCTTGCCGAGCGGGATTGTTGAGAGCGGTGCTGCATCCGAGCAAAAAACTGAAGCCAAGGATGCTCCACGGATCAACAAGGCCCAGCGCTACCAGAGCGGTGAAGATCGCCGATGCTACGGCCATGAGACACTGAGCGGCGATCATGACTCTGCGGCGGTTGAAGTTGTCAGCAATGGCCCCGACAAAGGCAGATAAAATGAACCCCGGCAGCGCCGATGAAGCCTGAACCAATGCGACCATAAGATCGTTAGTCGCAATCGTCGCCATGAGCCAAGCGATGGCAACAGTCTGCATCAGAGTAGCGAGATTCGAAACTTGCGTGGCCAGCCAGATCGAACGAAACGTTCGATTTCTGAGCGGGGCAAACGTCGTTGGCGAAGTTGGATTCGAATCTGAACGCGCCAGCCTACTCATTTTGCTCGAGCCATTACTTTCCGTCTTTCGGCCGTCGAATCACAAGTCTGCAGGCGATCGCCTTGGGCGGATAGCCGGATGAGATACTTCAGCCTTCTTCGCTTCCACCTCGATCACCGCGGCCACTTCCGCCTCGATGATGCCGTCCCGCAGCGAACGCGAAAGGTCTGGGCAGCCAGATCGGTCATGGCCATCGCTTCGCGCATGGCCTCGGGCTGCAAGTCGCGTTGCCGAAGAGAGCCTTCTCCGGTCATCCTGAATAGCATCGAGATGGACCGTAGGATTCTTCGGATCAAACATCGACGCCGACAGCACACCATTGCCATGCTCCGGCTAACGAAGATGCTCGTCCACCACAGCGGGATCGAATGGAATTTACGTGATTGCCGATTCTTTCGCAAGCTCGTCCATCACCTGTTTAGTCGCTCGATACGCCAGCTCAACGATCTCGTCTACCTCACTTTCGGATACAATGAGCGGCGGCGCAAAACCAAGGATATCACCGTGCGGCATTGCTCGCACAATAAGCCCCCGATCGCGAGCAGCCTTCGAGATGCGAGCGCCGATCTTGAGCTGCGGATCAAACCGTCGTTTCGCCTGGCGATCGGCAACGAACTCCACGGCACAGAGCAAGCCGACGCCTCTAACTTCGCCGACGATCTCAAGCTGTGCAAACCTCTCCTTCAGCCGTTTCAGGAAATGCGAACCAACGATCCTGGCGCGGTCGCTTAGCCGCTCCTTTTCGACAATATCCAGAACCGCATTAGCAGCAGCTGCTGCAATCGGGTGACCGGAATAGGTGTACCCATGCGAAAATGCTCCCACACGATCGGCGGCCTCCTCCATAACCGCGTAAACTCTCTCACCAACGATTGCTGCCGAGAGCGGCACGTAACCGGAGGTCAAACCTTTGGCGACTGTCACCAAGTCGGGCTCGATGCCATATATCGTGCTACCGAAGTCAGCGCCGGTCCGACCGAATCCACAAATCACCTCGTCGGCGATCAGAAGAACGTCGTAGCGCCTGAGTACAGCTTGCACTTCGCGCCAGTAGCCGGACGGAGGCGGTGTGATACCACCCGTACCCAGAACTGGCTCAGCAATAAAAGCACCGATGGTTTCTGGCCCTTCTCGCACGATCAGCTCGTCAAGTTCGGCTGCACGCCGGCGGGAGAAGGACTCTTCCGTCTCGCCTGGTTCAGCGCCCCAATAGTGGTGGGGCGTACCTGTGTGTAAAATGCCCGGAAAAGGAAGGTCCATGTAATCATGATAGAAGGACATACCGGTCATCGAACCGGCAACTACCGAGCAGCCATGATAACCGCGCTCACGTGAGATAATCTTCTTCTTTTTAGGTTGACCGCGCAGGTTATTGTAATACCAAACGAGCTTCGCTTGAGTTTCGTTCGCGTCTGATCCGGACAACCCAAAGAACACTTTGCTCGGCTTACCCGGCGCCATGCGCACGAGACGACCCGACAGTGTGGCCAGCTCTTCGGTCGTGTGCGCTGCATACGTATGATAATATGCAAGCTGGTACGCCTGCCGCGCGATGGCCTCAGCCACTTCTGTCCGACCATATCCAATATTTACACAATAGAGACCAGCGAAGCCGTCGATGTAACTACGTCCCTGCGCGTCATCGATGCGGATACCTTTTCCTCCAGTGACGATCGTTGGATCACCAATCTTACCAGTGGCAAAGTCTTTGAGTTGGGTGAAAGGATGCAGAACGCTCGAGCGATCCCGTTCAGCGATTGTCTTAATATCGTTCATATGTTTCACCTAAACCCCCAGATCGCCGAAGCAAACGTATTTCAATTCCATATATTCGGCCAAACCGTACCGCGACCCCTCGCGACCAAGTCCGGATTGCTTCCATCCACCAAACGGAACAGGCGCGCCCGTGAATGACGCCGTATTGACACCGATCATTCCGCACTCGATTTGCTCAGAAAGTCGGAGCGCTCGGCGCAGGCTGTCCGTGTAAATGTACCCAGCCAGCCCCATTTCACTTGCATTAGCGCGAGCGACGACCTCTTCTTCAGAATCGAACGGCAAGACCGCAGCCACCGGTCCAAACGTTTCCTCACGGGCGATGAGCATGTCATCCGTGACATCACTTATCAGGGTTGGAAGGATGAAGTTCCGCCCGAGGCCGTGTTCCTGTCCTGCGGAAAAGGCCTGCGCGCCTTTTGTTCGCGCATCATCGATTTGGGCCCTGCATTTGTTGGCCACCGACAACTTCGTCATTGGCCCAATATCCGTTTCAGGTTTCAGGCCGTGGCCAACCTTTAGTCGGGCCACTGCTGCAGCAAATGCTTCGACGAAGGCACCATAGATGCCCCTTTGTACGTAGATTCGGTTGGCCGCCAAGCAATCTTGTCCCGACGTAGCAAATTTTGCGGCCATTACCCCCTTGACGGCTTTATCAACATCCACGTCGTCAAAGACGAGAAAGGGCGCATGCCCCCCAAGTTCGAGCGACACCTTCTTTACTGTTTCGGCCGCCCCCTCCAGAAGCAGACGTCCGACTTGGGTCGAACCCGTGAAAGAAAGAGCCCGTATTTTTGAGTCGCGCAACAGAGGCGCCGAAAGCTCGATCGGATCACCGACGACCACCTGAAATACACCCGGCGGGACCCCGGCCTCCTCGGCCAACCTTCCCAGAGCAAGAGCAGAGAGCGGCGTCTCCGGAGCTGGCTTCACAATGATCGGACATCCGGCCGCAAGAGCGGCACCAGCCTTTCGCGCGATCATGGCGACAGGAAAGTTCCACGGAGTAATTGCCGCCGCGACACCGATTGGCTGCATTCTCACCTGAAGCAGACTTCCAACCTTATGGCTAGGGATGGTCTCTCCGTATGCACGCTCCCCCTCCGCAGCAAACCACTCGAGAAATCCTGCACCGTACGCAATCTCGTGTCGCGCCTCGGCGAGCGGTTTGCCCTGCTCGCTCGTCACCACGACAGCAAGCTCTTCCGCATGGGCGAGCATCAACGATGCCCACCCCCTCAGAATTGCGCCCCGCCCCGCTGGCAACAATTCTCGCCATGCACGAAAAGATCGCTCAGCTGCGGCAATCGCCAGATTCATCTCCGCAGCACCGCAACGAGCAACATGTGCAATTTCTTCCCCACTGGCAGGATCAATCACAACGTCTTGCTGCTCGCTTGCAACCCAGCAACCACCTATGAATGCCTCCCCCGTCACAAAATCGCGGCGAGTCAAGCCCTGCAGGTACCTCGCAGCAAGACCGACCAAATGCTGTTCTTGGTAGCGAGGGGTTTGAAAGTCCATCTGAAAGTCCCACACGGTCGCTTGTTGAAATCCGTTCAGCATTCAGGATACTAATGTTGCGAACAGATTTGCATCGCATTTGCTATCGTTCGGATGGTTTCCTGCATCGCTTAGCCATTTCGCGACGAAATACACCTGGAGTTGAATTATGCATTACGACCGGACTGACGCTCGCATTCTGGAGATCGTGCAGAAGAACAACCGTCTGACTTCCGAGGTGATCGGCGAACTGGCTGGGCTTTCTGCTACGGCGTGCCAGCGACGGCTGAAGAGGCTTCGCTCGGAAGGCATCATCGAGGCCGATGTCTCTATCGTTTCCGCGAAGGCGGTAGGACGCCCCATTCAAATGCTTGTGCTAGTGACGCTCGAGCGCGAGCGTTCAGACATAATCGACAAGTTCAAGAAAGCAATCAAATCCTCTGCTGAGGTCGTGAATGGATTTTACGTCACCGGCGATGCTGACTTTGTCCTTTACATTACCTCGCGCACGATGGAAGACTACGAGCAGTTCACTCGACGTTTCTTCTATGAGAACTCGGACATTAAGGGGTTCAAGACAATGGTCGTGATGGACCGGGTGAAGGCGGGCTTTGCGATTCCAGTAGAGATGCCGCACGAGGACTAGTCGCCAGCACCCAGAAGCCCGATCACGCTCTTTGACGGATTACGGCCGTTCTCGCACATGCTATGCTTGATGAAACTTCGGCCAGCAAAACCTAGTCACGTTAATCTAAAGTTCGCCACATAATGTCTGCTGAGCTTTGTGACAGAAGCGTTTGACAGAAGGCAAGATCTCGTCTGCGACTTGGTCCATTTGAAGGGCTTCGGGTTGTTGTTGTGCAGTTTGATGAAGGTACGGATCAATTGCCGCCGTCTGCAATGGCACTACTACTTAGGACGCAATTTCTGAATTTGCTATCGGCGCATCTCGAGGTAGTGCCGGAAGTCCACGAATTTGAATAGCACTGCAGTCCTTAAAGTGAGACACGATAATTCCTGTGACAGTGCGGTTGCCACGGTCGTTATCGCGATTTGTTCCGCGAGAATGCAGGCTCAAACTCGAGGGGCGACTGATATCCGAGCGCCGAGTGCAGGCACTCCTAATTGTAGACGTCTGCGACAAAGCTGTCGATGGGGCGACGAGCGTCATTGAGGTCGGTGAATGCTTTGCCGTTGACCTCTTCGGCCTTGAGCGTCTTGATGAAGCTTTCGGCCTTGGCGTTGTCGAAGGGATCGGGTCCGCTCATGCTGATGGTGATGTCGCAATCTGTCAGCGGTTGGCGATAGGCGATGGGCGGATTCAAACGGTCGTCGCAACACTAAATGTTTTCACTCATGACAGTAGCTCGTCAAGCGCCTCCGCCGGCGTTTTCCAGCCCAGTGTCTTTCTCGGCCGGGCATTGAGGGCCGCTGCCACGGCGGATATCTCGTCGGCGCTGTGGATGCTCAGGTCTGTACCTTTCGGGAAGTACTGCCGCAGCAACCCATTGGTGTTCTCGTTAGTGCCGCGCTGCCAAGGGCTTTGCGGGTCGCAGAAGTAAACCTGGATACCACATCGACCTTGAGACGATCGTGCTGAGCCATTTCGGCTCCCTGATCCCAGGTCAGCGAACGACGGAGTTCTTCGGGCAAGGTGATGATGGTGCGCGTGATCGCGTCGCGCACGGCTTCGCCCCCGTGTCCCGCGAGCGCAGGCCCGTTCTTCGCGCGCGGAGCTTCGCCATGCCCCGCCAATCGGGGAAGGTGCAATAGCATTGTGAAGCGCGTCGTGCGCTCGACAAGCGTCCCGATTGCCGAGCTGCCAAGACCGAGGATAAGGTCTCCCTCCCAATGTCCCGGCACCGCTCGATCGGCCGCTTCAGCAGGGCGCTCACTGATCATGATCTCCGGCGAGACAAAGCCCTTGCCTCGCCTGCGTACACATCCTCTACACACGTATAACGACAGCGCTCTGCGCTCACGCGCGCGAATGCCCGCATCGCCGAACTCGAACGGCTGGTGGGCTGCCAGCAGATGGACATCGTTTTTTTAGGAAAGCCTTGTGCGCATTGGAGCGGTCGACAGCGCAAGGCCGACCCGGCATCTGCATCATCGAAGTTATCCAAGCCGTGACATCGGAGGCAACCGATTCCCACGCCGACGTGCAACGCCTCTGCCATGTCAACAGACGCTGTCGTGAAACGGCGGACTGCAAGCTGCGCGACCAGCTGCAGCGCATTTGCCTCAAGCATCCCTCTCTACCGCTATCGACGGGTAATAGCACCCTCCGGCGCCAAGGCATGTTAGTAAATGCCAAGAAAGTCCTCAGGCTTATGCGCGAGGACAGTCTTCTCACGCAGCGTAGGGCGCCGTTTCTGAAGCCTCCTGCGGAGCGACCAGCGGACGTTCTCGTCGTCCCCAGTCTGGTGCGCGGCCTGGTGCCGTCCGCCGCCCCCGATCAAATCTGGGTCGCAGACTTTTACCTATGTCCATCTCGCCAAGGCGTTCGCCTATCGCGCGGTCATTCTCGATGCGTTCTCTCGCAAAGCCGTCGGCTGGGCTTTGAAAACACGCTCGATGCCTCGCTAGCCATCGCCGCTGGAGAAAGCCCTCAACGCTCGAAAGCCGGCGCCCGGCAGCTTGATCCATCACTCCGACCACGGCAAGCAAGGCGGATTCAAACGGTCGTCGCAACACTCTGAGGTTGGAGGTTGCGATGAACGTTCGAAAGCGGCGATCGGCTCGGTCAGGACGAGTGCCATTGCCATCGCCAGGGCGGCCGTTTGCTGCAGGGCGCGATGAACAGAATAGGTTCTGGCGGGCGATAGCCACGGGCCTGAGCAGCGAAGATGCTGCGCTTGAAGCCGGAGTATCGCAACCTGCCGGAACCAGATGGTTCCGAAAGGCGGGCGGCATGCCACCAGCGATGTTCAGCTCTTCGGCAAAGCCGCTCTCTGGGCGATACCTGTCATTGGTGGAGCGCGAGGAGATTGCGCTTCTCAAGGTACAGCGCCATTCCATACAGGAGATTGGACGCCGCCTCGGGCGAGCTGCCTCGACAATCTCCCGTGAACTGCGGCGTAATGCAGCCACCCGCAGCGGCGGGTTGGAGTACCGGGCGACGACCGCCCAGTGGCATGCAGATCGAATGCCTATCACAGGAATTATCGTGTCACTCACTTAAGGGGCAGCCCACATAAATGGGGTGATCGCGATAGCTCGAGCACCTGGGCATTCGTCGTAGACGCTACGACGCCGTTCAGGCGAGCGATGGCGGCACTCTTTCTCACTCCACGAATGACACCTATTCAACTGCGATCCGATTTGCAATTCTAGTGACGCGCCGGGCGACAAAAAAGGATCAGAGTTTTCCGCGCGATAAAGTTAGGCCGCATAAAGGCCGCCACCGGTACTGGAATCAGCACGAACAGGATTACGCCCGTATTGTCGTGGAAGAGCTCTCTAAAGTTGGCCAGCTTCGTTTCACTGCTGCTAACGACCTGATCGAAGCACGCTCGATATGACATGCAAAGTGCTGGAACGAAAAACTTTACTTCTTCCATGAAGAACTGGGATTTCAGGCTGGGCCTGAGCCACAGTTTGAGGCCGATCCGAGAAGATTCGGATAGCAGAAGGTTCAGACATTTGAAGAGGCGCGGAACTTTTAGCCGCGACGCGGCAGACATTGGATACTGAATGGCGCATCGACGTTCAAGCTTGTCAAAAAACTCAAGTTACTCCGCAGCCCAACGAGCAAGAACAATTCGAAGCGGCGAGCGAAATGCCGATTTTTGGAATTTCGCTTGTACCAGTTTCGAAAGAAGGGATCACCCCCAAGCGAGTGGCCCCCGGATCAGAAAGGAAACGCTCCCCTAGAGAGCCTCTAGGATCAGGCCGCAGCCTGTTCGATCGGTGAGTATGGCAAACCGAGACTCTCCGCCACGGCCTTATAAGTGAGCCGGCCCCGATAGACGTTGAGGCCTGCCCGGAGATGCGGGTTCTCAAGCACAGCTGCAAATCCTTTATTGGCCAGGGCCAAACCAAAAGGCAGCGTTGCGTTATTTAAAGCTTGGCTTGAGGTGAGCGGGACAGCTCCCGGCATGTTGGCGACACAATAGTGAATCACGCCGTCTACTTCGTAGGTCGGATCAGCGTGTGTCGTCGGACGCGATGTCTCGAAGCATCCACCTTGGTCGATCGCAACGTCAACGATAACTGAGCCTTTGCGCATCGAGTTCAACATGCCGCGACTGACCAGCCTCGGCGCGCTTGCGCCGGGAACGAGCACGGCCCCGACTACGA
This sequence comes from Bradyrhizobium sp. UFLA05-112, assembly GCF_053572325.1. Classification (NCBI taxonomy): domain Bacteria; kingdom Pseudomonadati; phylum Pseudomonadota; class Alphaproteobacteria; order Hyphomicrobiales; family Nitrobacteraceae; genus Bradyrhizobium; species Bradyrhizobium sp. UFLA05-112. The sequence continues at coordinate 15,880 of NZ_JBANBK010000071.1, forward strand.
CGTCCGCCGCAAATACCTCTTCCTCAATGGCGTCTATCGTCGATAACCTGGTACGAACCCGCCCTTCAAACAGTTCATCCAGCTCGCGAAGGCGAGGAATCGAACGATCAAGTATTGTGACCTCGGCCCCCAAGCCCACCGCCATTCTTGCTGCGTGCGTACCAACAACACCGCCTCCGATCACGATAATGCGAGCTGGCTGAACACCCGGCACACCACCGATCAACAGGCCGCGACCGCCCGCATATCGCTTCAGGGCCGCACCGGCTGCCTCGATCGAAAGCCTGCCGGCGACCTCACTCATAGGCGCGAGCAGCGGAAGGCCGCCATGGGCATCAGTCACCGTTTCATAGGCGATTGCCGTGCATCCGGCTTTGATGAGGCCCTTGGCCTGCTCCGGGTCTGGCGCCAGATGCAGATAAGTGAACAGGATCTGATTTTCTCGCAGTTGGATCCATTCGGAAGGCTGAGGTTCCTTAACCTTTACGATCATCTCGCTCGAGGCAAATACCTCGCGAGCGGTATCCAGAATCTTTGCGCCAGCCTTGCGATAATTCTCGTCCGTCACCCCAATGCCAGCACCGGCATTAGTCTCGACCACTACGCTATGGCCGGTGGCGACGTACTCGCGGACGGCTCCTGGCGTCAGACCCACGCGATATTCGTGCGTCTTGATCTCCTTGGGAACTCCGACCTTCATTTGCAATCTCCAGATTCAATATTCTTATTCTTTTCTAATCACAAAAGTCGTCTGAGCCCGTACAAATAAGCTGAAACAGCGCAGTTTTTTAGCGATCTTTCGCGCTTAGCGCAGGATTCCAGACAGTATGGGTAAGTCAGCCCTCAGACAAAGAGCACCAACGGTGATCAGCTAAGCCGAGCCAGACTTTGAGCAGACCAACTAGGACTTTGGCTCAGGCAGTCCTTGATCTGAACCAATCTGGCCTCAACCACGATCCCGTTCACGGTGTTTCAGAACTCCTCCTCGGCTTGACGATCAGATTTCGAACGTTCCCCATCTCTTGATCTGCCACTACCCGGATTGTCTGCATGACCGTGCACCGCATCTTTCGGAAGCTTGCTTCTGTCGAGCGTCAATCATGCTGATGCCTCCACAGAAGCCGTGGCGACGTTACCTTTTCAACAGACCGAAAACGTGAGGCACGAAAGCAGCTAGCCCGTTCCCGTATTTGAATTTAAGCCATCTTCAATGCAAAGCCTGCAGTGTCGGGATCGTAGTGCCTGCCTGACCAATTGCGAAAATGCGTCACGAAATCAAATCTCGAACAATTCGCGCGGCAACTTCGTGAATGATTCACCGCCGGCATCGGTAACGCGAAACGTTTCGCTGATCACATAGCCAATATCTTCATCGATCCAGTTTCCAAGCATGAGGTGAAAAGTCATGTTTGGCCTCAGGACCGTCATATCGCCTTCCTTTAGACTGGCTGTAGGTTCTGTCCAATCGATCCCAACGGCGTAGCCACACCGCGATTCTTTCTCAAAACCATGCTTTCTCAGCGTGGTGTTGAATGCCAATGCGACATCGCTACAGGTCCCCCCGGTCTTTGCGGCGGCAAGTGCGGCTTCCAAACCAGCGACCTCTCCTTCATGAAGCTGCCGTATATGTTTAGACGGCTTACCAATCGACATCGTACGCATCAGCGGGGATGTATAGCCGTGGCGCACGCCACTAAATTCGAGGTTGATCTGTGAACCGTGTTGGAAAACGTCCTCGGTCCATCGAATGTGGCACGTAGATGTGCGCGGCGTAGCGCACAGAAAAAAGCTTGCGGTATCGGTCCCTGGCTTACCGTTAGCGCCGCGCACCAGCGTCGCAATGATCTCCGCGGATGCATCGGCTTCGCGCACGCCGGGCCGAATAACTTCCTTCGCCCTAAGCATTCCGGCGTCAGAAATAGCGGCGGCTTCGCGCATCATCGCAATTTCCAGGTCAGATTTTAGGCCTCTGATCCAGGTAACGGCGTTCGTGCAATCGACAATTTTCGCTTGGACGGCTCGAGACTTAAACTTCTCAACGGTCAAGGGCGGCAAGAACTTCGCTTCAAGACCGATCCCTTTACGGCCAAGACCCTGGTCCAAAATGAAATCGAATATTGTGTCGTATCCGTCCCGGTCGGGATTGGCGATGAGGGCTTCTGGGTAGCCAATCACATGACTGCGATCGATAAACATCTGATGGATTGCCGCTGGTTCGTCCATACGGCGCGTAATGAAGGTCGGTTCTTGATCCTTTAATGAAATGACCAAGCCTTGAGGTATATATCCGGATTTTGATGTGTATCCCGACAGGTATGTAATGTTGGCTGGGGTCGTGACCAAAAGTACTTCAGTTTCCCGTCGCTTCATCTCCGACTTAACGGCGGTCAATCTCCGCAGATATTCAGACCGGGGGAACGGTTGCGAACTCTTCGGCATTGCCATTGGATCAACTCCTTCCATGAAAAAATGGGTTCTTCTGTTGAGTTTCGAATAGGCCAATTTGCATGCAGATACCGTGCCTACCGGTAGATCGGACCGCCTTACTCTTCGCGGCGGCGTGCTTGCCGCGTCCGTCGTAGTGGATCCAGCATTGCTTTCACGGAGCGCCTGAGATCGATTGCCATTTGTCCTTCACTTTAGGCAATTTGTCGCGCTTGAGCACTCCGATGCCGCACTCGGCTGACCTTGAGTCGCCAAGTTTGAGCAAGACCGCAAACACCGCCGCGTTGACATCGTGCTAGCCCCGTCGGCCACCGTTGCGGATCGAGAAGTTGAACCCAACCCAGCTCAAGAGACCGAAGCTCGTCAGCGCGCCTGTGGCTTCGCTCCGCTCGATCGACAGCAGCTTCAGCGCCGCTTCTGGCCCGAGGATGCCCGTTTCGATCGTCCGCGGTTTCGAAAACAGCTTGAGCGTCGCCATAGCGATAATGCCAAGCGTCCCCTCCGCAATTGTCTTGCTTCAGCTTTGACAGCAGGTTGAGCACCCAGCCATCTGTTAGCACGACCTCCAGCCCCCCGCCATCTCGGGTGCAACCATAGGCGAGCGCCGTGGTGCCGCTGGCGTCGGCCGAGATTGCCGCCAATGGTGCAGCTATCCTCAGGGCCGAATGATAGCAGGATGAGCCGGTGGGCTTCCTCGGCTTGCTGCTGCGCAGCCTGCAGCAGCACGCCGGCATCGCGCGTTAAGGTGGTTGAGGCGAGATCAACCTCGCGAACCTTGTCCATCCGCTTGAGGGAGATCATGACCTCACGATGATACCTGCTTGAACCCGTGGGTTAGGTTGCGCCCCTCTGTGAGATAGGACGCAATGTCGGATTGGTCCGTCACCGCATATTTGTCGCCAACGACCGCTGCGAATTTTGCAATCAGCTCGGGCGAGAGCGGTAGTAGAGGGGGTTGGACGATTTTCATTGTCTCTATCTTTTCTCGTTCTTCGTTCCCTCCTCTGCGCGGCGGAAACGGTCGTAGATAGTCCAGGTGCGCTATCTGCGCATCTTGTAACATGCACAGGGTGCAGGTTTTCAGCGAAATTCCTATATTTCGTGTCGCAACAGATTCGAAACGCGTTCAACCTTGCGTGTGGCGAGGAGCCAAGAACGACGCCTCTGACGCGGGCCCTCGATCTGCGAAGCGGTCACCCGTACCCAATATGCGGTCGTTCCAATCAAGAAGCGTTGAAAACCAGGGCTTATTGATGCTTCGTCGCGCAAGAGGCCTGCCGCTTCGCCAGAGAACCATGAGGTGTTGCGCTATCCGAGCCCACTTTGCTGATCATTATCGGGCAGGTTGGGCAAAAGGTGTGGATGGCCTGGGCGACTTGCTCGATGACGAGGAGCTAATGGCGCCTGCCAGCCCTGTTCTTGTGAAGTAACTGAAGGAATTGGACCAGCAAGTCGATGCCATCAGCGTAAGCTGGCTGGCATCCAGAGAGGAAACCGGCATTGGTCCGATAATGGCCACAGCGATCGTGCCGGAGCCGGCCGTGTTTCGCTCCGTACGACAGTTTGCGGCCTGGCTTGGCTTGACGCCTAAGCAGAATTCCACCAGTGAACGATCGGCTCGGCCGGATAGCGAAACGGGGCGATTCCCAATTTTAGGCACTTTCTTGTCATCGAAGCACGTAACGTCGTTCGGTACCCAAAGGCACGCTCGCGAGTCGGAAGCAGCTGGACCGAAGCTTTGCGTGAACGGCCTCGACCGATGGTTGTGGCTATCGCCGTTGCTCACAATCGGCTCGAGTCATCTGGGCGATAGTGACGACGAGGCGTGGTGGCGGAAGCAGCCGACGGGCATTTCCGCAACGGGCAAGCGGGCTTGCGGACCTTCTGCACCTCGGACCGGGACTTGATCCCGGCCATTGGCGTTCTTTTTGCGGCCAGATGTGGATGCCCCGCACCCATCTTCGCCAATGCGTCACCGGTTGTAGGGTCGATCGGGCCGAAGTGCGGAGACCGAACAAGGCCGGCGTGACGATCATTGCGTGATTATTTCCTCGTAACCACCAAAGATCACAAGAGCTCGCCACTCTCGCTGACACGGCGGAGGTGATACTCGGTGTCGCCAAACGTGCTCTCGATCATCGTCAGCCGCTTGAAATAGTGACCGATTTTGGCCTCCATGGTCATGCCAATGCCGCCATGGAGCTGGATGGACTGCTGGCCGATAAATTTGCCAGACTTGCCGATTTGCACCTTGGCGGCTGCGATCGCCCTTGCGCGCTCGACAGCATCATCGAAATCCGCCGCCATGGTCGCGAACATCGACATTGAGCGCCCTTGTTCGAGCATGACGAACATGTCGGCAGCGCGATGCTGCAGGCTCTGGAAGGAACCGATTGCCGCGCCGAACTGCTTTCGCGTCTTCAAATATTCGACGGTGGTCTTGAGCGATTCATCCATCAACCCGATAGCCTCCGCGCAAAGCGCGGTGCGAGCTTCGTCGACCACGCGCTCAATCAGCGGCAGCGCGTTTTCGCGATCACCGAGCACGGCGTTGACGTCAACCGCGACACCAGTAAACGTAATGTCGGCGGCGTGCAGGCCATCTTGGGTCGGATAGGTCTTTTTCGAGATACCCTTTGCGTTCCCCGGCACCAGTAACACGCCGATACCCGTCTTGTCGCGCTGGCCGCCCTTGAAGCGCACGGTGACAATCAGCGTGTCAGCGCTCTCGCCATTGACGACCACGAATTTTTCGCCTTCGATCACCCATCCGTCGCCCTTCTTCTTTGCAGAGGTGGTGACATCGTGAAGATCGTAGCGCGAGTTCTTCTCGAGCTGCGCAAAGGCAAAGGTCTTGCTGCCGTCGATGATGCCTGGGATGAATTTGGCCTTCTGCTCAGCCGAACCGCCATGCCGCAGGAAACCGCCGGCGATCACGACGGTAGCCAAATATGGCTCAACCACCAGCGCCTTACCCAGCGCCTCCATCACAATCATGGTCTCGACGGCGCTGGCGCCAGAGCCGCCATCGGCCTCCGCAAAGGGCAGAGCGAGCAGGCCCTGCTCGGCGAGCTTGCCCCAGAAGGCTTTGCTCCAGCCGCCCTCGTCCTTCATGTACTTCTTGCGCGCCTCGAAGGCGTAGGCATCAGCCAGGAGACCATCAAGGCTTCCCTTGAGAAGCCGCTGCTCCTCGGACAGATCAAAATCCATTTTATCTGCTCTCCAAAATCGCGCTGGCACCTGCCCTGATCTCTTGATCGTCATCGCCGCTAAAGCAGGTTCCAATACTCAGCGGGCGATATTGCGAACTACGACCGCCTCGGCGTACTGGGTCTCGCGCATGCGCGGGGGACGACACCAGCTCAAAGCCCCAGCACCGCCTTGCTGATGATGTTACGCTGGATCTCGTTTGACCCGCCGTAGATCGAGACCTTGCGGTTGTTGAAGTAGCTCGGCGCGATCTGCACGGTCCACCCCATCGCTTCACTGCTACCATCGGGATACTGGCGATAAGGCGCGGCGAATGGTCCGATCACTTCTATTAGGAGCTCTGTCGTGGTCTGCTCGATTTCCGAGCCCCTGACCTTCAGCAGCGAAGACGCCGGATTCGGCTGGCGCTTGCCGTGCTTACCTTCGTCCGCGATGACGCGCAGCTGCGTCAGCTCCAGCGCTTTCAGTTCGACCTCGCAGGCCGCGACCTTTTCGCGGAAAGCGGGGTCTTCAATCACGGGGCGGCCGCCGGACTCGACCCTCGACGCCAGCTCCTTGATACGGCGGATGCGCTCCTTCGAGGCGCCGACCTGCGCAATGCCAGTGCGCTCATTGCCGAGCAGAAACTTTGCATAGTCCCAACCCCTGTTCTCCTCGCCGACGCGATTTTCGACCGGCACCTCGACGTCGTCGAAGAACACCTCGTTGATCTCATGGCCGCCGTCGATGGTCTGAATCGGGCGCACCGTTATGCCCTTGCTCTTCATGTCAACCAGGATGAAGGAGATGCCGGCCTGCTTCTTCGCAGCCGGATCGGTGCGGCAGAGACAGAAGATCATGTCGGCATATTGCGCCAGCGTGGTCCATGTCTTCTGACCGTTGATGATGTATCTGTCGCCCTTGCGCGCGGCTTTGGTCTTCAGCGACGCGAGGTCGGAGCCTGAGCCCGGCTCCGAAAAGCCCTGGCACCACCAGTCGTCGACGTTGGCGATCCGCGGCAGATAGTATTGCTTTTGGGCCTCATTGCCGAAGGTGTAGATGACCGGCCCGACCATGGAGACGCCGAAGTCAAGCGGCGTCGGCGCTGGATACGTCTTCAGCTCTTCTGTGAAGATGTACTGCTGCACCGAGGTCCAGCCCCTGCCGCCATATTCCTTCGGCCAGTGGCCGACGGCCCAGCCTTTCTTATTAAGGATACGCCACCAGGCAACCACCTCGTCTTTGCATAGATGCCAGCCCTCGAGTACCTTGCCCCGCATCTCCGCAGGTACTTTGTCGCGTAGAAACTGCCGCACCTCTACGCGGAACGCCTCCTCCTCTGTTGTAAATGTGAGATCCATCGGATTCTCCTTTGAGCAAATTCAGTAGTGAAGCATCGAGATCGTTTTTCCGGGGCGCACGCGACAATCAGTACCTAGATAGCCGACAACCTCTCTCCGCGGACGCCTGTGCGGGTCTCAACAGCGCGAAACCGAACCGGAAACGAATAGGCGGAGCTGGAGGGGCAGGATGCGCCGAATTTTCGAACATTTTCCGGGACGATGCAAAGCATCGAACGCGCCTTCTGTCCATGGCGGCTTAGGGCTGCTAACATGTTCTGCGACGAACTCGACCTGTTGACGCCATCCTTGCGGTAAAAAGGTGATTCGTTCCCCTGAAGGCATTTTGCTCTCCATCGACCGTTTGCGCAGCTGTTCCCGCACGCTCGTTCTCTTCCGGAAATGGGCACGCGCTTGGCGCATCCGAACCCAACTCGGTCCTCCACCTGCCGCCTCTTAACAACGTAGCAACGGCCGTGCCAGTGGCGTCCAAGCACATTAAGCGTCTGATCCGTTTTGCAAAGCGTTCGGACGCCGCAACGGACGGAGTGTTTTGAACATGACAAGCAGCTGTACCGCTGTCGGAAATCGGACAAGGATCAGCGGTCGTTTGCGCGCGAACGGCTGTAATTTGCAGCGTTGTCGCGAGAGCTGGCTGTCCGGCTCGATGCTAGGGATCTCGACCACACTCCCCCGTTCGAGCTTGAAGGAGTATCGGGACTTCGATCGAATGAGAGCTGTCCGGGTGAGCCGTAGCGGTAACCAAGCCCTCACAGGTCAACGGACATTACCCGAGCAAAGCCATTGATCAGGATCAATATAGTAGTACTCTTTTTTTCTAACATGCTCTGCGGGGTCCCAAGGTCGCCATCTAAGGGAAAAGTGAACGTCTTTCAGAAAGGATGATGCGGTCTGGCTCGTACTGAACGAAGACCGGCGCTATTTATTCCTAGGTATTACTCAGCGGCTGGCACTGCTGATAGAGGGCCGCCCCACATCGTCGGCACGGCGGTCTGGGGCGGCTTGAGCGCGTCCGGACGCCGGATTTTCCTTGGCGTTCCTTGATGTACTCCATCTTCACGTCGTCGATCAGGCTCGACCGATAGTGATGTTCGCAGCGCGCACGGCTGGTGGCTCCTCGTACGGATTCCAAGCTCTTGCAAGCCCTGCAGCTAGACGTTCGCTTGATGCAGCATCAGCCCTCGGCGCTTTGCGGCTTCCTTGCCCTTTTCCTCATACCCGCTGAGTACGGGCCATAAGTGCGCACCCAGACTTTCCAGCCGCTTGGCATTCGGCACGTGCTTCGCAATGCCTAGTTTTTGATTGGTTACTACGCTGTCGGTTGTGGTTAGGAAAAGCGATTGCACAATGCCTGCGAGTACAGGATGACTGTCGACCACCGCGAACGCGGTTTGTCGATGTGGCCCTGATTACGAGACGCATTTGTGCGTACGTGACGGTTTAGCGTGGCTTGCGCACCGAACCTTCCTGCGCAACGGACGCCACTAGCGCGCCGTCGGACTTGAAAAGCAGTCCCCGCGTGAGGCCGCGCCCGTCCTGTGCGCTCGGCGAATCATGCGCGTAAAGCAGCCAGTCGTCGGCTCGGAACGGGCGGTGAAACCACATCGCATGATCGAGGCTTGCGGAGATCATCCGCTTATCGAACGGAGTGCGGCCATAGCGCGCCATCACCGCATCAAACAGAGAGAAATCGGAGACATAAGCCAGCGCGCACATTTGCAGCGCCGGATCGTCGGGCAGCTTCGCGGCGGTCTTGATCCAGATATGAATTCGGCCATCGTCGATCTTTTGACCGAAATAACGGCCGAGCTCGATCGGGCGCAACTCGATCGCATAATTGCAACGGATAGCTTCCGGCGTATCAGAGAACATTTGCCGGTTGGGCAATTCTTCCGGCTTGAATCTTTCCGGCGGCGGCACGTCGGGCATCTTGTCCTGATGGTCGATGGCACCTTCCTCTTGGGCGTGAAATGACACCATGATGGAGAAGATCGCATTGCCGTGCTGGATCGCGGTGACGCGCCGCGTTGAATAACTCTTGCCATCTCGCAGCCGTTCGACCTGATAAATGATCGGCACCTGCGGATCGCCAGGCTCGATGAAGTAGCAATGCAGCGAATGCGGCAGCCGCGCTTCCACGGTGCGGCAAGCCGCGACCATAGACTGCCCGACAACCTGGCCGCCGAAGACCCGTTGGCGGCTCGTCTTCGGACTATAGGCGCGAAACAGGTTCTCCTCGATCGGTTCGAGGTCGAGTATGGCAAGCAGGTCGATCTGGCTATTGTACATTGACACGTCTTCGGTTTTTTGGGCGTCATTCCGGATATCGCGACCATGAACCCGAAAATCTCGAGATTCCGGATCGGGCTCTTTTCAACCGTCGTCGTAGTGACGGTATCGGCGCTTCTGGGCCCATGTTTCGTCCATCTGTTTCGCCGCGATGGATGTGGCCAACTTCAATTGGCGGAACCGCACTCAACATTGCTGCTCCATGGAATTGATCGGATAAATTGAGACGTTTCATTTGACCTCCTGGGAGCCGTACTACGAAGCCTCGAGTCTGGTAACGACTCTTTCCCCAGCAATCCGTGTGCCGCAAGAAACGCAGTGCGATTTTTGCTTAAACAGCCGCAAATCCATGTGTTTCATGACGCCCCGGCAGAATAGTTACACCTTAGTGTCAGGCTCCAGACATAGCCGTCTTTAACCGCCCACAGTGGAACGCGACAACAACGTATATGAAACAACGACGGTCGCCTGATGCCATCGCACTGGTCATCTGCCTTTCGATGCCGCCTCATGAGAATGGCGGGATCGCTTCAATGTGTGTAGCGGAGTGGGATAAGTTGCTACCAGCCGATAGACCGACAATCACTGTCCCAGCGAGACATCGGCGGTCCGTCGAGGAGCGAGCTAGATACTTTTCAGGATTTGGCCAGGCGGCCGGCTTCGCCTCGCTGTCTGCGCAGTGGATCAGAGCCATCTTCTGGTCGATGGCCACCCTCATCTTCTTACAATTCGTTTGGCAAACCTCATTCCCGAGGCCTTGAGAGACTCCCATTTCGCCGTCCGATTAAGCGGACCGGTCACCGCCTTGAACAGTTACGAGGGTCGGTGCCGGTCAATGTTAGCTTGACCAGGAATCATGTTGTACGCCTGAATAGCCTTGGACTTGGTGACGAAACCACGAGCGACTCGAGCGGGTTCGCCGCGCTGACCCCCGCGGCTTACCCGTGCTTCGCACCACCGATTCCTATCACCGCGGGCGCGTTGTTTTTGCTCGGATGGTACGACGGGACGCCATGCGGCAACTTCGTCGCTTTCGGAATATGAGATAGGTGCTACCCGACCGAATTTCGCGGCCCACTTTCTTGCGCCTCGCAATCTTGAAGCGGTCAAGCGACGAGATAAGAGCGGCGATAGCAGCATGACGTCATTTTCTCTGGCAGCGCCTCCAATCCTTGAGCGAGATGATACATTGATCGCGACGATAGGGCCATGGCCATGCCATGGCGAGGGCGGCCGCTTCGTCTTCGGTTCTGCACCTCACTATCCGACGGAAATCTTCGCGCGACACTGCTGGATTACAAACCGCGATCCGCAGGTCGAACGTCGAACGATCCGGAACACGATTGATAACCGCGCTCCGCAAGTGCGTGATTGACCTTTACCCTTCAGGAGAGCCGATAGGATGGCAGGTTGCACTCGGCGCTGGAGCGAGCCGTTTTTGCTGTTCTCGCGCACGATCATCCTTGACTTCTAAGACGTCTGGACTGATTTGAGGAGCTAGACCGTCTTGCTGCCAATCCGGTCCGAGGCGCGAACCTGAAGGGTCGCGGAATGTAAATCTTGTCACCGGTTAGCCGCGGGGCAATCAAGAGTCTGGTTAACATGGGCCTCGAGATCAGTCTCGTGCTGGAATCCGACGTCGGCTTCCGGCTTGGTCTATGTGTTGCGCGACGGCATGGACCATGTCGCATTGGCTTTTCCGCGGTCTGGCGCGATGACAATCCGGCCTCGGCCAATTTCGTCAAGTTGTGGGCGGAACGCTACCCTTCGCCATCTGTGGCGTTTGGCCGGCTTCGCCGCCTTAGCAAAGGCCCTGTCCGTTGCCATGAAGCGCGGCACCTCGGTTCTTACGATCTCTGATCTTCTAGCCGGCTTCACGCGAAAGAATTTCCGCATAGGATATCAGATCGCGATGCACAGGAGCAGGACCTTACCGGAAATCCCGACCGCGTGGTCAAAGTTGGCAGAATGTTGAGATTAGGCCAAAGCACTGCCCCCAAAATGATGTCACTGATGAGCTATTAGCGTCTGCCCTGGAGTTAACTTCAGTCCCAACTGCGAGCTACATCGAAGTGCCGCAGCGCCCAGCAACTCCTTCAATGACTCGTCGACCTCTTCCTCGAGGCCTGCGTCGCCGGCCAGTCCCGCCAGGCTGTCCTTCCACGATCCAACGCAATTGAGCATGATCAGGCTAGACTTGGGACTGCGACTTCCGAACGCGACCTGGCTGTCGTAGATCCAATCAGACGCCCGTGATCCCAGTCCGAACGTCATAGACGTTTTGGTCGCCTGCGCCGTTATTGATAGAGGAAATTACACAAAGCATGCCGGACGGAGACCGAGACGAATTACAATAGTGTCCACGCGCGAGCGCAAGAGATCGTTATGTCCGCTGTTGCTTTGTGCCTTCGGTCGCATCGTCTACTGATGCGAGCGAAGCAATTGCGAAGCCTGATTCGTCAGAAGTCGAAAGCGAAGTTGCAAGCTCTTGAGGTCTGACACTCCAAAGTCTGCAATCTAAAATATGCGTGCCCATGGAAATCGACTCCTAATCAACAGCTTGGGAAGTTCTTCACGTCGATAATAACATAAGCCAACTCAGTCCCATTCGTCCTATCGTTCCGCGCGACCAGCGCTCCATTGTAGTCTCTTCCTGGCTGCGGCAGCGCTTCTTGCCCCTTCGCTCCCAGATAGTTGGTAAGGCAGAGGCAAGCCCTTTCGGGAAGAACAGGAGAACGACGATCATCGCCACCGCAATCAACATGCGCGCTTCGGCAAAGTTGTTTGATATTGGCCACGCCTTCGGAGACAAAAGTCAGGAGCAGCGCGGCAATAGGGGACCATAGATGGTAGACGTGCCACCGACGAGTACCACGCTCAACACTAGCGATACGGTCGACCACACCAGGGACAGTCCGCTCGCCATCAAAGCAGATGGACGAGCCAAGTACGCCACCGTTGACAAGAATGGCGCTAAAGATGTCGGCCATGATCACGCGTGTTCCGGCCCGAAAATACATTCCATGATCTCCTCATGGTCGACGCCTGTGCCGCGTTTTGATTTCTCGGCTGAATTGGCCGTAATCGACGCGGTGGACCAATTGAGGATGAAGGCGATGTCCTGTTCGACGAGCGGAATGCCGCGCCATCTCTGCGATTAACATCGCCAGCACCAGTGCCAGTTTACGTCCAACCAGGGCGAGGTGAACCAATGGCCGACCACGCGAGATAGAGCCCGGCGAGCCAGGTCACGATCATCGCAGGGTTGATGATCGCCTTGACAGGTTTCCGAGTGCATTGAGCCGAGCTCGGAGCCTCGCAGCGATAAACGAACAGCCGCGGCAGATAAAGCATGCCCGCCATCCAAGAGATGACGGCGATCACATGCAGCTCCTTGACTTCCGCAAGCTCGTCCTTGAGCTTGGGCGACGGCCCAAGGGTCGGTTTATCGAGCATCAGTATGCGCGCCCATGAGCCCTACATCGATTGCCAGCATCTGCCGCTAGCGTCTTGCATTGTCGCCGACGGCGTTTGTCAAGGCGGGGAAAATGCTCGAGCAGGTAGTCGAGATTCGTCTTCCGCGCCTCCTGCGCGTTGGGTGAATGCAGCAGTTCGAGTGTTTCTATGATTTGCATAGCAAGGAAGAGAGACTCCCCTGCGCGAATCAAGCCGCGCGCTACGACTCTATGGGATGCAAGCTGATCGATCGCCTTGCCCATGAAGCGTACATTCCCTGCTCGCGGGCGGATCAGCCGCGAGATCGCGTCCAGAAGCGTCATCTTGACATGACCCGCTAGGTCCAACGTGGCCGACACGTTCGTGCAGTCCGGCGTGGCGGCTCGTGCCGAGCAGCACATCGGAAGCATCATTGCCGGCACGTAAGTAGAGAACTTCGAGCACGTTCATATTTTCGCTCAAAGTTCTGCCTCCCGCTTACCAACATAAGCTCGACGACTTCCGAGTTAGCGCCACCTCTTACCGGCTTGCCTCTTCCAGATCTGGGACCGCCAGCGCATTTAAGCGCGGACAATTGCATGCCATCTCTGCTGAGCACGACACGAACGGATGGAGCGAAAGCGTGAGCATCATCACTGGCTTGCTCGGGACACACACCTCAGTGAAGCTGCTGGCGGCTACCATCCGAGGCGAAGCGACCTGACAGGACGTGTCGGGAGCTGGCCTGTAGACCCGCAGGCGATGAACGTACTCAGGGCGTCGCCGGGCGCTACGGTCAGGATGGTTGGGCCTGGCTGTACGGCAGCTGAGCCAAGGGGAAGGACCGAACGGCTCAGCATACACCTGGAAATAGGCGACGGCTTCGCAGATGGGCAAGCGCAACCACGGGCGCCACAGCCCGGCGCGGTTCATAGGATCACGCAGTAGGTTTATAAGCTGGCCCGATCTTCACTCTCGACCTGTTGGTCGATTTTGACTTAACTGTCGAGATATTTCGGTACTGTCGCTTATGCTGACGCAACTCCCAACGATCGTATATGACCATGCATCGCACCTTTCAGAAATTCATTGATCTTCTGTCGACCGCTGAACATGCGGAGGCCTTTTCAAACACGATGGCGATCACAGCGACTGCGCTTGATCTGTCTAGCTTTGCTTATCTTGCGATGCCCCAGCTGGCTGGCAAGAAGCCATTAATAATATCAACGTATCCGCACAACTGGGTCGCACATTATGTGCGCAGTCACTACGAACGTCTGGATCCGATTATCTCGCGCTCGTTGCAGAATACCGATCCATTTCAATGGGGTTTAGACGTACCTTCGAGACCAATCTCTCCGACGCAACGACGATTTCTCGAGGAAGCTAGCGAATTCGGGATTCGGCTAGGTTTCACCATCCCAATTCACGATGAAGACGGCTCGGTTGCTGCTCTGACTTTTGCCGCTGACCAACGGCGTCCGCAGTTCGAGAAGTGCATCAATCTCAATGCTCCTGTCCTTCAGCTGATGGCGAGATGCTTCCATTCGCAGGTGCGCAGCAAGCTCTTGCATCAACTGACGATCGACGGAATCGTGCTGTCTCCCCGCGAAGTCGAATGTTTGGATTGGGTCGCAAAGGGCAAAAGCGTTTGGGAAATTGGCCAGATCCTCGGCATATCCCACAATACCGTCGCTTATTACTTAAGGAGCGCGAGAGACAAGCTGGGAGTTCGTAAAGTCGTTCAGGCCGCCATGCGATTGGCCGCTGCCAAACGAGATAGGCAAGATTAAGACTCTGATCCCGCATAGTTATGGGGGATGATGTTGGCAGGCAACTCCTCCAGAGTCTGGCCTCCTTTGGGAGCGGGCTATGATTCAGCTTATTACGGAGTCGTCGTACAACGCATTTTTCTGCGCGTTAGCATCTATGTATAAGTTACGCTATCAAGTTTTTAAGCAACGGTTGGAGTGGAGCGTTCAGAGCTGCGGCGACCTGGAAATCGATAATTTCGATGCGCTGCATCAGGCCTACCTGGTCCAAACGTCTCTTGACGGCCGTGTAGAAGGTTCGGTTCGTCTTTTGCCGGCCGTGGGGCCGACGATGGTGCGCGATACGTCTCCCGTGGTTCTTGGGGGACTTCCTGCTCCGGCAGACCCGTTGGTCTGGGAGAGCAGCCGGTTCGCAGCTGATGCTTCTCCCGATGCTCCAAAGGGCGAGCATGGGCTGGCAAAGATGGCGTACCAGCTTTTCGCAGGGATGATCGAATTCGGACTGTCGAGACTTAACAACATCGTCGCGGTTACCGACGTTCGGATGGAGAGAATACTGAAGCGCGCGGGCTGGGCCCTTCGCCGTATCGCCGTTCCCTGCAGCATCGCAAACACCCACGATGTAGCAGGACATCTCGAAATTTCTGCGGATGCTCTTCAGAAGAAGCGCGACTCTGGCGGTCTCTTCGGACCGGTTCTCTGGGCACCAGTTTTGTCGGAGGCCGCGTGAGCACCCCAGTCCTTGCGCCCATTTTGAACTCGCCAAGTCATTTTCGGATCTCCCATGTCCAAGATCAGTCGCATTGAGCGAGAGCAAAGTCCTCGCGGCTCGCACGCGTTTCATATTTTGCTCTCCAGGACATCGTGAGCCACGCATGGGCATCGCCGGAAGACGGAGCATCATGGGTGCATATGATCACCACGGCGAGCTGGTCAGTTGCAAGCGGATAAATGATTATGTCGACGCAACAGACCACCTACGCGGATCACCAAAGATCATGAGACAAGCGCACGAAGCCTTTCGTCCCCCTGATAATGATCTCACTGGTCGGTGATTGCCACTCAAAGCTGCAATAGATGCAGTTGTCTATGCACCAGCTTAACTCCATTTTCCGGATTTCCACGGTGCTGCAATGGCGCGACACGCAAGCTTTGCTGGTTTAACGGCAGGAATTCGACGCCTTAAATTGGATCTCGGTCAACTTCAGTTGGCAGTTACTGCAGCGGACTATGGAAGCTTTCGTCGAGCCGCCGACAGTCTTTCAATCACGCAATCAACGCTCAGTCGCTCTATCCGGCTACTGGAACATTCACTTGGAGTAACCATTTTCGAGCGATCGACCGCCGGGGTAAGAGCCACACCGGCCGGACATCATGTTCTGCGAACTGCCCGCTCCATCCTCGAACAGATGGATACGCTCGTCGCGAGGATAAAGACGGCCGGCCGTGGGGAATGCGGCCGCCTGGTCATCGGATTCTGCACGTCGTTTACCGATGGTCATTTGCGTGCAATACTGCTTGATTACCAATCGCGATTTCCTCAGGTAGAGCTTGGAGTGGTCGAACGCTCCAGAGCACGATTGGTCACCGCGCTCCGCAATGGCATGATTGATCTCTATGTCGCAGGAGGAGATCCAATCGATATCGGCAGCAGGAGCACTCCCCTCTGGAGCGAGAGGGTTTTGGTTGCCCTTCCTCACGGTCATCCCCTGGCTCTGCAGGACGGCATTTCATGGGTCGACTTGAAGAACCAGATGATTCTGACGAGCCAATACGACGCGGGGTGCGACCTCGAAACGTTGGTCAGTGCAAAGTTCATTACCTCGACAGAGAGGCCGTGGATCGAGCATCGCGACGTCAGCCGCGGAGAAATCAAAAATCTCGTGAGTATGGGCCTCGGCATCAGCCTCGTGCTGGAATCCGACGTGGACGCTAATGTTTCTGGCTTGGTCTATCGGGAATTGCGCGACGGCATTGGACCAAGTCGCATTGGCTTTTCCGCGGTTTGGCGCCATGACAACGAAAATCCAGCCTTGGCCAATTTCCTCAAATTGTTGGCCGAACGCTACCCTTCGCCGTCTGTCCTGTGAAGGCGCTTTCGCGCCTTAGCAAAGGCCCGGTCCGTTGCCATGAAGCGCGCCACCATCGGTGCGATCAGTTTGTTCGGATCGCTGATCTTCTGGCCGGTTTCACGCGAGAGAATTTCCGCGTACAATATCAGGTCGCGATGCACACCAGCAGGCAATTCGACGGCGATCCGAACAGGCTTGTCATCAGGAATCGCTCCGATCTTCAGTCTCATCGTTTCATCCTCTATACGGTTCGAGCACGAGATCGCGGTTCACAATGACCCTCACCGGAAATCCCGGCCGGATGGTCAATGTCGGCTGAATGTTGAGGTTGCGCCGGACCACCTGTTGTCCGGCCTGATTGAGGGAGTCCCCTGCGCCACGGCGCAGTGCCGCAATGATGTCACTGTTGGAGCTATTGGCGTCTGCCCCGGAATTCACCTCAGTCCCAACGGCGAGCAATGTCGATAGTGCGGCGGCGCCCAATAGCTCCTTCCAATGGTTGTCGACCTCATCCTCGAGGCCAGCGTATCCGGCTGCGTCCGCTCCCGGCTGTCGTTCAAGCACGATGGAACGTCCATTGGGCATAATCAGACGCGTCCAGACGAGAAGTACGCGCGACTGTCCAAATGCGACCTGGCTGTCGTAGGTCCCGATGAGTCGCGCACCCTGGGGGATCAGGCGCGCCCGACCCGTTGGAGTATCGAAGACGTTTTCGGTCACTTGTGCCGTGATCTGGCCGGGCAGATCAGAGCGAATTCCGGTAATGAGAGCCGCCGGAATGACCGTCCCTGCCTGGACCACAAAGGGGGACGCCGGCTTGACGAGGCGATCGGGGCTCGTCATTCGACGATCTACTGCCGCATTGACGAACGCAAGCTTGCGATCCTGCCCATTCTGCGCAAATGCTTCATCGGAAGATGTCGTCGTGTTGGGAGACGCCTCGCTGGAGGGGGTTGTTGCGGCCAGTGGACGGACATTGGTCGAGGCGAAGACCTTGCTGGTGCGGGCGGCCTCGGTTTCCTGATTGAGGCGCTGCTGCTCGGCGTCTGCCGCGAGCGAGCCTGATTCCGTTCGGCTTTGAGCTGCGAGAATTGGCCGACCCAGATCTCCCGGCAAGGGTGGTCCGAGCCGAGGCACGTCGTGAGGTATTCCGGCATAATCCTTTGGTAGGGTCGAAAGTTGGTCGGCCACGTTATGGTGGTCGGTCGAATAGAGCTCTTCAGAGGTGGGGTTGCGCTTTTCAGTTCTCTGCAAAGCCCAAAAGGCCGCACCGGAGATAGCCGCCAGAGCCAAAGCGGTGCCAACAAGAAGCGCCCTGCGGGAGAGGCGCGTTACTCGCGGCCGCTCTGGTCGCAGCCGCAAGGATTGGGCAATGTCACCTTGTGCATCCGCCCTCGCCGGCTCGCGAGCGGCGTGATCTTCTCCGGTATCGCTCATAGCGGCCTCCCGTCGCTTCTTGCGATACGGACCTTCTGCTGGCCTTCACCGCCCAGTCGCAGTTCGGCGGCCGCAAACAGCCGATCGACGATGAGGATATTGCCGTAGACACGGTAGTTGACGATCTCGCTCTTACCGTCCGGTCCAATGACGAACAACGGCGGCATCTCGCCCTGAGTGATCCCTACCGAGAATTCGATGTAGACCTTGCGCCCATCATCATAGGCGTTAACCGGGCGCCAGGGCGGACTGTCTCCGCCGATCGTATAGCGATAGCGACGCTCGGCCGGATCCGGAATATAGGGTGTGGGCGACATCGTTTGGCCGGGAGCGGATCGAGCTTTCGGATAGAACCAGGCAACCGAAGGCATGTAGGGTTTTTCGCGAGAGCGGAGCTCAATCAGATAGGTCCGGCGGTCCGTGTTGACGACGAGATTGGTCGTGATCGCCGGGCGTGTTGGTTTGACCATGATGTGGACGCGTCGCGTATCGCCCCCGCCGCTCTCGGTATCGCCCACCACCCAGCGCACGGTGTCACCGGCGGCCACGGGACCCGAGCCGATCAGTTGTTCACCCGGCTCGAGCGCAATGTCGGTGATCTGTCCCGGCGCCGCATAGATCTGGTAAAGCGCGCCAGGACTATAGGGAAACACCTGCACTGCATTGAAATACCCGGCCTTGCGTGGCTCGACGCGCGCAGCATCATTGGCAGTTTCGATCCGCTCGACCGGTTCCTTGGCTTCGGTCTTTTTGCCGCCGCGCGCCGGCGTCCAGGCCGGCGGGACGTGGAGCGGTTTTGGTCGGTCATCGCCCAATGCCGGCAGATCGGGAGGAGGCGGGATGTCCTCATCATAGCTGATCTGCGGCGGCTTGAATGTGGTGCAGCCACCAAGGATACATACACTGATGAGGAGTGCGGACATGGCGCTTTGTCGGACGCTCCGAAGTGCCGGCACGAGAACTTGCGGCATCACGATCCGAACTCCTTTGACCAGTTGATCGCGTTGACGTAAATGCCGAGCGGATTTCTGCGCAGCCGCTCGATATCGCGGGGCGGTTCAATGATGATTGTGAGGATCGCGCTCCAGCGCTCGGTTGCAGCTAACTGCCCGTTGTCGTAGTGCCGCTCGGTCCAGGTTACGCGGAAGCTGTCCGGTGAGGCTCGTATGACGCTCGAGACCTCCACGGCAACTTGCGTTTTCCCGACCTTGGCGAAGGGATCGTTGTTGCGGGCATAGTCATTCAGCGCGCCAGCACCACGGTCGGTGGTGAAGTCATAGGCACGTAGCCAATCCTGGCGCAGGATGATCGCATCCAGCGGAAGACCGCGCACATGCTCCATGAAACGCGCCAGATGAAAGGCAATCTGCGGATCGCTCGTCTGGTAGGCGGCGTTTGCCGGCGCGATGGTTTTTGCCTCGCCCAGATGATCAACTTCAACGACCCAAGGCGTAATCGTCCCCTGCGCCGACTGCCAAACGAGGGCGCCCGCAAATCCTGCGGACAGGAACAGACAGCCAAACGCCATCAGTCGCCAATTCTTGGCCTGCACCCGCGCCGAGCCAATACGGTCGTCCCAAACCTGGGCTGCCCTTTGATAGGGCGTGACCGGCTTGGGCGTCCGGCCATAGTGAACGGCCGATCGTTTGAACATGAAGTGATCTCCTTGAAGCTAAAAGCGCCGCCTTGAGTGCCGTCGGCCGGAAAGGATGAAAGAGGTCTTCGCCGCCATCGCTAGTCTTTCTCCTTGAGATCGACCGATGCGCCACCACTTCCGTGATCGCCGGCACGAACCGCATTTGTGGCGGCTGTCGCGCCCTGGTGGATTGCTTGTGCGCGCTTTGCCCGGCGCGCCCAGGCAGGCACGTTCTCGGATGCTGCGCCTGACGCATTTTCGTTACTCACGTCGCGGGCCGAACCGCCGCTTGCGCCAAGGCGCGCGGCGAGGAAACGCAAAGGACTTGCCGCGGCAGAGGCGCCGGCTTGAGCAACACCGGCCAGACCTCCTGCGCGAAAAGCACTAGAGGTTCCGCTCGCGATGGCCGCCCCGCCTCTTGCCGCAGTGGCGATGGCGCCGCCCGCAAGTCCAACTCCACCTGCGGCAAGGCCAGCTCCGGCAGCAACCACTCCTCCTGCGGCGAGACCCGTGCCGGCGGCAGCCCCTGCACCAAGCTGCGGACCGCCGGAAACGATGCCGTTCGCAATGCTCGGGCCAAAAATCCCGAGCCCCAGCAGCGACAATGCTGCAAGGACCAGCGCCATGGCGTCCTCGACGGTCGGCTGGTTGCCTCCAAAGCCGGCGGTGAACTGCCCAAACAGCGTCGATCCGATGCCGACGATGACCGCGAGCACCAGGACCTTGACGCCGGAGGAGATAACGTTGCCAAGTACCCGCTCGGCCGCAAATGCCGTCTTTCCGAACAAGCCAAATGGGATCAGCACGAAACCTGCGAGCGTCGTCAGCTTGAACTCGATCAGGGTGACGAATAGTTGGATCGCCAGGATAAAGAATGCGAGCAGCACCGCGATCCAGGCAAAGAGCAGGACCGTGATCTGTACGAAGTTTTCGAAGAAGCTGACATAGCCCATCAGCCCCGAGATCGATGCAAGGATCGGCCGCCCGGCATCAAGTCCAACCTGAGCGATCTTTCCTGGCCTTAGAAAATCCGCCGATGACAGGCCGGTCCCGGATGCTTTCAGTCCAAGACCGGCGAAGCTCTCGAACACGATCCGAGCCAAGCTGTTCCAATTGCCGATGAGGTACCCGAAGACACCGACAAAGAGCGTTTTTCGGACAAGGCGGGCGATGATCTCCTCGTCAGCGCCCCAGGACCAGAACAGGCCGGCGAGCGTGATGTCGATTGCGGCGAGCGTGGTCGCGACATATCCGACTTCTCCCCCGACCAGTCCGAATCCGGAGTCGATGTAGCGGGTGAAGGTTTCGAGGAATTGGTCGATGACGCCAGTACCACCCATCGGTCACTCGTCATTGTCTGGAATGGTGGGATAGCCGGATGGCAGACGGCTCTCGTCCTTGCCGCGCAAAGGCGATGATGCGTCTGGATTAGTTTGGCTAATACTCGCTCCTGAGGATCCGCGGCCAAAGCCTAAGAATTGACGGCGCTTCTCGGCCCAGAGTTTCTGGCACGCGAGCAGAGCATCTTTCTGCTCGTATTGGACCGTCCGGCATTGCTCAAGCTTTGCGGCGACCGAGTCAGATGCCCCTTTCGCGATGGACGCTTCGGACACAGCCTGATCTTGATCGCCGTGCAGCCGGATCGCGCAAGCTACAACGACCAGGACAGCAAGCGTCACCGCCAGTACCATCGGGAGCCGTTCAAGTCTGTTCGTCGACATTAGTGGAACATCTCCACTGTTGTGGATTGGTAGCCACGCCCCTGCGTCAGGAAGCGCCTAAGCTGCTCCCTACCCTGATCCTGGGCGGCCGCGCGCCCCGCCTGCTCCAAAGTCTGAGCACGCCCCTGCGCTGCAACTGCCGCAGTGAGATCTGTGAGCTGCTGGTTTTGAAGCGCGAGCAGTTGATTGCCGGCTTGGCTCGCCTGCAGCGCACCGGAGGCGCCCTGGCTCGCACTCACGAGAGCCGACATCTGGGTACGGTTGGTGTCGAGATTGCCGACCACAGTCGCCTGCACGCGCATGGCGTCCTGCAATCCGGCAACAGCGTTTTGCCAGCGTGTTTGCGCATTCGCGATCAGCGCCTGGCCGGACTGACCGCCAGAAGCCGGTGCGTAGGTGGATGAAAAAGCGCGATCAATCTGCCCGACATCATAGGCAATACGCTGGGCCTCGCCGAACAATTGCTGGGTACGCTGGATCGACTGCTCGAGCTGCTGCAATGAGGAATACGGCAGGCTGGCCAGGTTTTTTGCCTGGTTGATCAGCATCATCGACTGATTTTGCAGTGATGTGATCTGGTTATTGATCTGCTGCAATTCGCGGGCTGCCGTCAGCACGTTCTGCGCGTAATTGTTGGGATCGAATACGATCCACTGTGCCGGTGCCTCGCGTGGCATTTGGACCGCGGCAGCAGCAATCAAGCCCGCTGCTAAGAGCTGAGTTAGACGTCTCATCAGAGGCTCCCCATCTTTGCAAGTTGCGGAATTAGGTCGCAGGCCCAGGCGAGCTCGCGCGCCTTGAGCCAACCTGTCACGAAATTCTCCCGGCCGTGCTCGGCTAGGACACGGTCAATCAGAGCGTGGTCGGCCTTGGAGGAGCTTGCTGTGAACGCGAGCGCGACCTCGCCGAGACCAAGCTCGAACAGGCGATTGCCCCGACGGGACTGGCAGTAGTAGTCCCGCTTGGGTGTCGCACGGGCCAAAATCTCGATCTGCCGGTCATTGAGCCCAAAGCGGCGGTAGATTGCCGTGATCTGCGGTTCAATGGCGCGGTCGTTGGGCAGCAGGATCCGGGTCGGACAGCTTTCGATGATGGCCGGCGCAATGGCCGAGCCGTCGATATCGGCAAGCGACTGGGTCGCAAAGACAACTGAGGCGTTCTTCTTGCGAAGCGTCTTTAGCCATTCGCGCAGTTGCCCGGCAAAGTGGGCGTCATCGAGCGCGAGCCAGCCCTCATCGATGATGAGTAGGGTCGGTCGGCCATCAAACCGCTCCTCGATCCGGTGAAACAGATAGGAAAGGACGGCAGGAGCAGCCGCGGTCCCGATCAAGCCGTCGGTCTCAAACACCTGGACTGAGGAGCCACCGAGGTGCTCGCTTTCCGCATCGAGCAGGCGATCATATGGACCGCCCAGACAATAAGGCTGCAGCGCGCGCTTTAGGATATTGGACTGAAGAAGCACCGATAACCCTGTAAGGGTGCGCTCAGGGGCAGGAGCCGAAGCCAAGGAATTGAGCGCGGACCATATGTGCTCTCTGAGCTCAGGCGTGAGCTCGATCCGTTCGCGGGAGAGAATCGAGGCAATCCATTCGGCCGCCCAGCCGCGTTCGGAGACTTCGTCGATCTTGGCTAGCGGCTGCAGCGCAACGACATCGGAGGATTCTCCGGCGACTGCGCCACCGAGGTCATGCCAGTCACCGCCCATTGCGATGGCCGCGGCCCGGATCGAGGCGCCAAAGTCAAAGGCAAAGATCTGTGCCCCGGGGTAGCGGCGGAACTGCAAGGCCATCAGCGCCAGGAGAACGGACTTGCCGGCGCCGGTCGGCCCTATAACAAGAGTGTGCCCGACATCCCCGACATGCAGGCAAAACCGGAACGGCGTCGATCCTTCCGTCTTGCCAAAGGACAGAGGCGGCGCCTTGAGGTGATGATCCCTCACCTCCCCAGCCCACACGGCTGATAGCGGGATCATATGAGCAAGGTTAAGGGTCGAAATCGGCGGCTGGCGGACGTTGGCATAGACGTGTCCGGGTAGGCTGCCGAGCCATGCCTCGACTGCATTGACGGTTTCGATCATGCAGGTGAAGTCGCGGCCCTGGATGACCTTTTCGACCAAGCGCAGCTTTTCGTCGGCTGCGCGCGGATTGGCATCCCACACGGTAACAGTCGCGGTGACAAAGGCTTCTCCGATCTGATCCGAGCCCAATTCCTGGAGGGCCGCATCGGCATCGATCGCCTTGTTGTTCGCGTCAGTATCAAGGAGAGCCGACGCCTCGTTGGTCATCACCTCTTTGAGAATCGCCGCGATCGACTTGCGCTTGGCAAACCACTGACGCCGGATTTTTGTGAGAAGCCTTGCCGCGTCGGCCTTGTCGAGCATGATGGCCCGGGTCGACCAGCGATATGGGAACGCCAAGCGGTTCAGATCGTCCAGAATCCCCGGCGTCGTCACAGTTGGAAATCCCACCACGGTCAGAACACGGATGTGGGCGTGGCCCAGCGTCGGCTCGAGCCCGCCGGTCAGCGGTTGATCGGCGAGCAAGGCATCAAGATACATGGGTATTTCGGGCACTCGGACCCGATGCCGTTTGGTCGAAATGGTGGAGTGCAGGTAGGTCAGCGTGGCCTCGTCATCCAGCCAGCCGCATTCCGGCATGAACCCTTCAACGAGCTGAAGCACGCGATCGGTGCGATCGAGAAAGCCGCTCAGCACTTCCTTCGAATCTGCACCGGCCGTCCGATGACCGCCCTCATACAGCAGCCGTTCCGCGACCGCGGCGCTCTCGGCCGGCGGCAAATAGAGGAACGTCAGATAGTAGCTCGACTCGTAGTGCGCGCCTTCTTCTTCGAACTGCGCCTTTCGCTCGGCATCGACGAGGGCGGATGCTACATCGGGAAAGGTGGTCGGAGGATAGGCGCCTGCGGCATGGCGCTGGGCCTCGACGAACACCGACCAGCCGGATCCGAGACGGCGCAGGGCATTGTTCAACCGGCCGGCAACCGCGACAAGTTCGGCCGGCACCGCACTGTCGAGATCTGGCCCCCGGAATCTCGCCGTCCGCTGAAACGAGCCATCCTTGTTGAGGATCACCCCTTCATCGACGAGCGCCGCCCAGGGCAAAAAGTCGGCAAGACGTGCGTTTGAGCGCTGGTACTCGCTAAGATTCATCATGGGACAATTCACGTGTTGAGGTGACCGGGAATGCGGACGTGGCGGCGCACGACTTCGACGAAATCGGGATCGCGCCTGGCGGCCCAGACGGCGGCCATATGGCCGATGAACCAGATCAGGAGACCCGCGATCCAGAGCCGCAAGCCCAAGCCAAGCGCCGCCGCCAGGGTACCGTTGAGGATCGCGACCGACCGCGGCGCACCACCCATGAGGATCGGTTCCGTCAAGGCGCGATGGACCGGTGCGACAAATCCTGGAACGTCATCCATCAGATCACCACTCCGCCGCCGAAGGAGAAGAACGACAGGAAGAAGCTCGAGGCCGCAAAGGCGATTGATAGACCGAACACGATCTGCACCAGCCGCCGAAATCCGCCCGAGGTATCGCCAAATGCGAGCGATAGTCCGGTCACAATGATGATGATGACTGCAAGGATCTTGGCGACCGGCCCCTCAACCGATTGCAGGATCTGATTGAGCGGCTGCTCCCACGGCATGTTCGAGCCAGCAGCCCAGGCGAGAGGTGCGTTGCTCAAACTGAAGGCAAATGCCGCGACCGCAATAATCCCCGCGTTGTTCGGCGCTCGAGTACTCATGGTTCATCTCCTATCGCTGAAAGGCAGTAGTCACCGGAGGGTCCGAGCCCCGAGACGCGAGCAAGCTCGGCCAGGCGGCGATCGGCGCCGCGGCCAACAAGAACAGCGATGACGTTGATCGTTTCCGCAATGAGCGCGCGTGGGACCGAGACCACAGCCTCCTGGATGAGTTGCTCAAGCCGGCGCAACGCACCAAGTGCAGTGCCAGCATGAATGGTCCCGATGCCGCCGGGGTGGCCCGTCCCCCAGGCCTTGAGGAGGTCAAGAGCTTCGGCCCCACGTACCTCGCCGATCGGAATACGATCGGGCCGCAGGCGCAGCGAGGCGCGGACAAGATCGGATAACGAGATCACACCGTCCCGGGTGCGCAAGGCAACGAGGTTCGGTGCCTTGCATTGAAGCTCTCGTGTATCTTCAATGAGAACCACGCGGTCCGACGTCTTGGCGACCTCAGCGAGAAGCGCATTTGTGAGGGTAGTTTTCCCGGTGGAGGTACCGCCAGCGACCAGAATGTTGAGGCGATCGGCGACGGCAGTTCGAAGAGTCCCAGCCTGCTCCTTGGTCATCGTCCCGGCGGTGACATAGTCGTCCAGAGAGAACACAGCAACGGCCGGCTTGCGGATCGCGAATGCCGGGGCGGCAACGACGGGCGGCAGCAGTCCTTCAAATCGCTCACCAGTCTCCGGTAGCTCGGCCGAGACGCGCGGCGCCCCCGCATGAACCTCGGCGCCGACGTGGTGAGCGACCAGCCGAATGATCCGTTCTCCGTCAAGAGCGGACAGGCCTTCGCCGGTCTCGATCAGGCCACCCGACAGCCGATCGATCCACAGCCGCCCGTCGGGGTTGAGCATCACCTCGATAATCGAGGGATCTTCCAAGAATCGTGCGATCGCAGGGCCAAGCGCAGTGCGCAGCATACGTGCTCCACGCGAGATCACCTCCGGCTGAAACGGCTGGATTGTCATCGATGTCCCAAGAGCTGAGGCACCCCAAGCGGCCTCAGATGGGTATGATTAGAAAAGCAGGTCTTTCATTGGCGCAACGAGCGGATCGGGGTGATCGTACGTTGGCGTAGAAAAAGAAAGATCGATCGGAATGTCTGGACGCACCGGAATCGTTGATGGTCTCACGGTTAGACGAGGAGTGGCAGCGCATGCGGCTCGCACTACCATTCCTCGTCCTCAGGCTTGAGTATGCCGGCCTCTTCTGACGTCACGGATGACTCAACGGCGCCTCTCTTTGTTTCGGGAGCGCACAGAAAGAATTTGGCGAGCCGTCGGCCCAAGTCACCAAACCATGGGATCATGAACCAGCCTAGCGCCAGAACCTGCACCCCAACGGCGGTTGCGAACGCGACCTGGTAAGCAATGATCGGATAGTTGCCTTCCTGAACGGGCCATTGGTCAAGGATGAGTCCGGTCCCATATTGGACGATGAAACACCAGCCGAAGTGAAGGACATTCAAGCCGGCATTTGCTCTGGCGGTGAGCTCTCTTGGGAAATATTCCGCTACGATCGCATAGCTGAGGACCGTCGCTGCGCCGACAATCGAGATGACGATCCATGGCAATAGCGATGGCAATGGCACCCGCAAGATCAATGCAAGCTCAGCCCCCACAAACAGCGCTGTCACTGCCGCGAACAGAGCTTCCGACCCTATCCCGCGTCGGCGTAGCCGATCAGCCAACGTACCAAGTAGCAACGCGCCGCCGCTGATCCCGAGTGCCATGATGAAGAGATGCGTGATCGAGGATTCGCGGCTGAGCCCTTCGACGTTCGTCATCCAAGGTGCTGCCCACAAGGCCTGCAATGACCAGGCTGACCCAATACAGCTTGCCGAAAGCGGTGCTATGCGCCAGAAGCGCCGATCTCTGTAGATCGCACTTAGTTTTATGGCGGTCGGTTGGGTCACCGTTGGTCGCGCGACCTCAGGAACCGTCCAAAAGATAAGGAGGGCCGAAGCGAAGGTCGCAAGGGCCAAGAGCTCAAATAGCCCACGCCAGCCCGTATATTCCAACAGCCACTGGGCTGGCGTTGTTGCAGTCACCGCACCCAGCGCACCCAGCATCATCATGTAGCCATTGACCAGGGCAATACGTTCCCTTGGAAACCACGTGACAATGGCCTTCAGGCCAGCCATGGCTGCAGCCGAGACACCGATGCCGATCATCGCACGCGCGACCAGAAGCTCCAGAAATCCTGTCGACGCCCCAAACAGAGCAGCCCCGCCGCCGGCAATCAATAGGAGCACGCTCTGGACCCGACGTGGGCCAAAACGATCCAGCAGTGCCCCGATCGGAATCTGGACGCCTGCGAAGACCAGGAAATAGATCGACGTCAGCAGGCCAAGATTGGCAGCATCGAGGCCCAGATCAGCTGAGAGCTGTCCCGAAATCAGCGTGTTGATGGTACGGAACAGATAGGAAAGGTAATAGCCGGCGACGAAAGGAAGAAAAACACAGCCGATCAGCCGCCAAGTCGGAAGTCGGCGGCTGCCATCGGATTGCGATGGATTGAGATTGGATGGGCCGTTCGCTGCCTCTCGTTTGCGGATTCCGCGATCATCGGCCGGTTTAGCAGAACGCGTTTGGCAGATTTTGAAAGTTACGGTTGCTGCCGCCCTCCTCGGCGGCAGCGCTCGTATCGGCAGTTGCTAGAATGGTGGCCGCGGGGCGTTCCTGGGCAGAATCCGCAAAGACTTGCGAGACATTGTCATCCGCATAACCGAAAGCATTAGTGGTATTGATTTGGTCGATCGTCTCTCGCAGTAAGGGCCGGTTCGAGCGCACGCGCCGGTCGACCTGTTCGGCCAGGGCCTTGAATCGCACCTGGCCGAGTGCACACGCTTCACGCTGCTGTGATTGCGGCATGTGAGGTGTGACGGTGAGGTGATAGCGGGCGTGCAGTGCAACCGTCTCGGCGATGATACGGACGTCATTGTCCAGACGTTCAAGTTGTCCGTTTATCCGATCGAGCGCCTCATGAATGAGACCTTCGATCGGCGGCGCTGGATCAAGAAAGCGTTCAAGAGCAGCCTCCACGACCATGCTCTTGCCAACTCCAGGCCGACTCGTTGCGACTTCGAGACGGCGGAAAATCTGGTCGGAAAGCTGGACGCTGACCTTTCTCGTTACGGCAGGGCTTTGTTGCTCCGTTCCCTCGGCAGCATCGGCTTGTTGCAAATTTGGCTCG
The DNA here is from genome assembly GCF_053572325.1 of Bradyrhizobium sp. UFLA05-112. Lineage (NCBI taxonomy): Bacteria > Pseudomonadati > Pseudomonadota > Alphaproteobacteria > Hyphomicrobiales > Nitrobacteraceae > Bradyrhizobium > Bradyrhizobium sp. UFLA05-112. Next base: position 44,196 of record NZ_JBANBK010000071.1, read on the forward strand.
TTCGCTTCTACGAACGCTGTTTCGAAGCTCATGCCGCTCCTCCCGGATACAAAAAAGGCCCAGCGCGCCCATGGCTGAGCGCGACGAAATCGGTTCGAAATGACAGTGATTGCCCCACCGATGATGGGACGACACAAAGGGCAGGACAGCTGCTTGTTTCAATTCCAGGAAAATCAAAAGAGTAGTCTGGCGTAGCCAAAGAAAGGAACGGCGGCTTCGTGGGGTAGGCGTTGGCCGGCTGTTCGCGCCGCCGCCATATCCAAGCTAACGTCCTTCACCAAAGTCTGGCCTGCGCGTGGCGCCGAACAAAGATTCAACCGATGCATCGCAACGCGCGCGTGATTTCGCCGCCGCCGCCTTTACGGGGCTTCCGCTCAACGGCATCGACCTGGCTCAACGAAAGCCGCCGCCGGCACCACGATGCGACGTCAATTGGGGCATCAGGACTATGACGAATCGGTAGTGTTTATTCGAGCACGGCAAAACGGCACGAATCGCCTCCCGGTCACGCCGACATCATGAAGTGACGAGCCTAAAACCTATTGGTAGCCTAACAAGGAGTCGGGAAACCGCATATGATCCAACCGACGACAAGCCGCTCCCCTGATCATGGGATACGAACATCATGGCTGGATCGAAAGATGGCAAGAAAGTCCGACCGCCGGGCCGACAGTCCATTCCAAGGCCACAGGAGAGAGGACAGGGAGCAATCGGAACAGGAGGATTTTTCGTCCGCGACCTCGCCAACAGAGGTCGCTCCCTGAATCCAAGTCTGCTCGTCGCGAGCATGAAAAGCCCGCCACCGTCAGATTGCTTGTAGTCTTTTTCGCTAACATGCGAGCTATCGCCAAATTTTGGTGACGGCCGGGCCGGTCAGGCGGCGGCGGTTGCGGGCTGACGGTCGATCTGTTTGGCGATGACCTCGACCCCATCGTTGAATGTCACACCGAGAACGAGTTTTGGCAACTGGTTGTGACCATCGAGACGGCGCCAGCTTTTCTGGGCTCCTTCGACCAGTTTGAAGACCATCGCGAGGGCTGTCCTGTTCGACAGGCAGCCCTTTGAGCGGATCGTGCGGTGGCGCACGGTAGCGAAGGTGCTTTCGATGGGGTTGGTAACCGGTATGAGATTTCTCGGTGCCGATGTTCCGCTGCGATATTCAAGATCGTAGCGTATGGTGCGACCATC